>JAUWJC010000171.1 GCA_030607895.1 Pirellulales bacterium | reverse complement strand
GCAGATCCGTGACGACGAAAGGATCCCGGATGTCCACGGGGCCAGTAAAATCGATGTATGCTTCCTGCCAGATCCCTATGTTCCTGTCACGGATAACGGGATTACAATCGTGGCCTATAGTCATGACCATCGTAACATCCTTCATGATTTCTTTATGAGAAGTTCGATATTTGCCTAACACTTCCAAAGCAGCATCAGGAATGCCCGGATGGTCAACCTGATATATCTTAACAGCGAGGCAATTTTTCCCTGTTTTGGCATAGTCGGTTATGTCGAGCCTGAACCTTTGAAACATGCCGACTATCTCCTCACGGTCGGCTATCTTGTTCCCGTTCAGACATACGTCGGCCCTGTAATTTATGCCCATGAAGTTCACCCAAACCCGTTTCCCCTTGGCAATCTCCGGGAGGCGAAACTCGGTCCGATACCAGTATGGGTCCTTCCACGGATTGATTTTTCCCGACAAATGACTGTACTTGGCCAGATCGTGCTTCTTGTTGAACTCGTCGGAGGCGTCCGGTATTTGGAAATTATTCAACCCGACGCGCGGGTCAGGATACACTCCATTCCTGACTAGGGCGTTCAATACCGTGGAGGGGACTGACGTGGGATGCCAATTCTCGGGCACGAATTGGCCGGTCGAAATAACGTTCCCATCCTCCTTCACCTGAGTCGAGGATTTGATCGACCACCCTTCCCTCAAAGACAGTTTTGCTTGAGGCTTACCGCTTTCTTCACGGGCGATAAGGTTTTCGGCTCCTAGCAACAAAGCCACCGTCAAAAAGCTCAACGTAATTTTCCGAGTCATTTCAATCTCCTTTTTCGTATGGGTTATTTTTCACTGTCGTAATGCCCCTGAGCAGCGTGGACTAACGGTATTCTTTCCACGCCTCGATCATTTGCATTACACCCTCTTGCGGCGTGTCGGGGAAGATCGCGTCTATGGGGTGGAGGATGAAGCGGTTGGTGGGGCCGAGGACGTCGATCGCACGCTTGACCTCCTCGCGAATCTTCTTTGGATCACCGGAAGCCAGGCTCGCGGAGTTCGTGCCGCCGACCATGGTCATGCGGTCCCCGAACAGTTCCTTGGCCTTCTCCAGCGACAAGTGGTCGAGCAAGGGATCAACTCATTGTGTTTTCCTCCTGTGATCGTTACGGGATTCGGAAACCTCTTCGGTCTCCAGATTTCATCGCGTTGGGTAGTCGCAATTCATATCACCTACTCTTGTCTACTTCTGCCGCATAATACGAACCGTTGCCCAACCGTTGGCCGGGACGTTCACCTCGACAAGACCGTTTCGGGATACAAGCGGCTTGCCGTCGCGCTCGACGAGATCGGTCAATCGGGCGGAGACGCTGCCGAGAAGGGGGAAAGTAACTCGCGCGGCCGTCGGCTTGCCGGCCACTTCCCGCAGCCGGACGATGATCCCCCGGCCGTCTTCCGCGCGCTTTAGCGTCTGAATAACGACATTGTCGGGTTGGGTTGTACAGAAGCTCGCCTGAGCTTCGGGCAGCTTGCCGTTTGAGCGGCCGGTCAGCAAGGTGCACGGCAGCGGGCTGGAAACCTGGGCGCCGAAGCGGGTGGCGGCCACTCGGTCGAGCGGTCCTTTGTTGCTGGTCAGCGCGTAGCGGAACGTCAAGTTCCCACCCTGGCCCGCCTTGAAGTTGCAGAGCCAAAGATTGTTCATGATGTACGAGAATAGCCATCCTTTATCTCGCGGGATTTCCTTGATCCATTCATGGTACATCCCGCCCAGCGAGACCAGGGGTGCTTCGATGGGTGCCCAGGTCACGCCAAAGCCGTTGCCGCGGACGTCGACCCAGTGCTCGACGCCGAACCAGTTGCGGTTCGCGCAGGGCATCAGGTCCTTGTCCGCCTCGGCGATTGCACCGGGCAACTCCAGGGTGAACCGGGGCGACTTCACGGCGAATGGAAAGGCGTAATAGACCTGCTCGATATCGTACGTCAACTCCTTGTCGATCCGGTTGACGAAGTCCACTCGCTTGATGCCGTGATAGAGGATGATCTGCTGTTGGATATCGGGCGTGCCCTCGATCGAAGTCCGGCAGAGAAGACTGGTGAAGACGGGACCGTCGGCGGAGCGCGCGACGGTTGCCTTTTGTGGCCGTCGCGGCCTGGCGTCCTTTGGGCCGCGCCGCCGGTGCGACATCCCCTCGACGCCGGCCGGGTCGTAGACGTACTCGTTCAGTGCGAAGCCGCTATTGGCATCCACCAGTTCGCGGCCGAGTTGCTTGTCGCGCAGGCTCACCAGACCGCCGGACTGCTTGTCGGCCACCGCGCGGTAGAACGAGGTCTCGATGGCGTCCGTGCCGGCGACCGCCACTGCTGCCGGCGGTGCGCTGCCGGCCGGTTCGATGCCGAAGACCTTATAGCCGACCGGCGGGACATTGCCGGCCAAGAAGACCAGTTGGGCACCGTCCCGCTGGCATGGAACGGCCTTGCCTGTCGCCTGGTCAGTAACCCGCAGACCGTTGGCCTTCGCGAGGCGCTGTGGCAACTCGACGCGGGCTACATCGGTCCTCACCCAGGAGAGCGGGTTCATCACAATGATGGAGTCCCCCGCCGGGCTCTTGATACCGCTGGCCAGTACTGCCGAGGCCTTGTGCCAAAGGCTTGCCGTCTGAGAGGCGCCGTCGGTGGCGAAGGCCGACTTCACTTGCCACTGCTTGAGCGTGAATTCGTGCTCAGGCCGCGAGATGCTGGTACTGGCGCCCCAGGTGTGCTCGTCGAACAGCAGGACATTGCTATAGGCCTGGTTGATCTTCTCGGCGGGATACTCCGGCAGCAGGCCCAGCGACCAGGCCCAGGCGGCGAGCGTCTCGGCGGCGGTGAGCAGCTCGTGGCTTTGGCGATTGAGGCCCATCTCATGGGCGGCCGAAGCGGTTCCGTCCTCCCATGAGTCGCCCCAGTGGCCCCGGACCGTCTTGATGCGGTCTTTGAAGTTCTCCTCCATGTAGCGGCCGAACTGCTCGACGGTGCCGCAGATGGCCTGCGGATAAGCCCACGTCTTGTTCCACTGCTGAATGGATTTGAAGTCCCTTTCATGGGCTTTGCTCTTATCCTCTCCTACTGTGTGGGAGCCGCTCGTATCCGGCCATTTGCCAGATAGCACCAAGGGGCGCGCCCACCCTGAGCGGGAGCGCTTGATAACGTCGTTGTCGTTGTATAGCCCATGGAGCAACAAGGCGTCAAACGGGTAGCCCTCCGCCGACATGCGGCGCAGCCTCTCACTCAGTGTCCAGGGGTCGTTGTGAAACACAGCTCTGGAGTTCGGGTACTGCCGGCAGTGCGCCACGAGCACCTTGCTGCCGTCGGGTCCTTCCCAGTAAAAGGGCAATCCGCGGATGCGCAAAGATCCGTTGAAGCTATCTGGCGAAACGTTCTCGGGCACGTCGTCCCAGGGAAACAGAGGCTTGGTGGGGCTTCGGCCGGGCATGGCAGCGTTCTGGCCGACGGACAGGTAGCGGACACCGGCGCCCGCCAGCAACGAGGGTACGGCCCAGGTGTATGTAGGCGTGTCGGTGAGCATTGCCGTACGGGCGGGTATGCCCCACTTCCGCTCCATCGCCGCGGAGAAGTAGAGCGAGCGGACGAGTTCCTCGGCGGAGCATACCCCCGTGTGCATGTTCGCATACTGGGCATCGAGTTCCAGCAACCCGTCCTTGAATAACTCGACCAGCGGCCCGATTGCTTGCTGGCCCTTGTCGCGGATAAACATGTCGAGTTCCCAGGAGGCCTCGAAGTGCCAGCGGTGGCGTTCTGGCTCGGGAAGATGGCGCATCCGCCGGCACCAGTCGGCGACTTCGGCGACGTTGTTGACAAAATCGCGGGCGATAAGCTCCTGGAGATCGTTGAAGCCGATGTCCACGTGGACCGAATAGGCAGTGAACAGCCGCCACTTCGGCTCCGGAACAACGCGGACGGTTGTTTCTTCGGCAAGCTTGCCCGACTTCAGCGTGATCTTCACGTCGGTCGGCTCCTTGACCTGGGCAACGTCCAGCACATAGCTGTCGCCGATCTTGCGGAGCGAGGCGAGCGGGACGGCACGCTTTTCCAGCGGAGAGGAGACCTCCAGCACGCCGGATTTCCTGACGCTCCTTATGGCGTCTACCTGACGGACCTGGTCCTTGCCGAACGCCCAAATGGAACACGCCCTGGGCCCGTTGTCGCAATTGCCCTTTTCGGTAGGGATGGGTTCTTCGGGCCATTCGCCTTTGACGCAGTAGATTCCCTTGCCGTTGCGGGCCGCGATTTTGACGCCCTCAGCAAGCCAGAAACCGACGCAGTCGCCCCGTTTCGCAGCGATGGGCTCCTCAAGCTCGAAACGATTCAAGCCGGCCTTCATCTCCTTGGCCCGGTCCTTGCCGACCAACACAAAGGTGTTTGCCTGGCGGCGATAGACGCGAAATTGTATCTTGCCCGGTTGGGTGCAAAAGACCTCGAAGAAGCTCACCTGGACATCTTGCCCAAAGGGACGATTAGTATCCACGAAACTCCAGTTGCCGAACTCGAAAAGGGGGCCGGCGACGGGAGGATTCCCACCGCTACCATCCGGCGTGCGGGATACGGAAATCCGCACCACTTGACGCAATTCTTCGCCCCGTTGGACGTAGAGCACGGTAGGCTCCGCGCCGATCAAAGCGTCGGCAGCCATCGCCTGTCCGCCGGCAGCCACGAGCACGACGTATCCGGCAAGGAAGCTGCCGCAAAAACGCAATACTGATTCCACCCGTTTGGTAATCATGTCTGATTTCTCCAATTCTTGAGTGCTGCGAAGCCACAAACGGCTGTCGCAATGGGACTAACGGTACTCCTTCCACGCCTCGATCATTTGCATTATACCCTCTTGCGGCGTGTCGGGGAAAATGGCATCGGTCGGTTGTAGGATGAAGCGGTCAGTCGGGCCGAGGACCTCAAGCGCACGCTTCACTTCGTCACGAATCCGCGTCATGTCGCCGGAACACAAACTAAGCGTGTTCGTGCCGCCGACCATGGTTACGCGACCCTCGAACAGTTCCTTGGCACGTTCCACGGAAAGGCCGTCCAGCACCGGATCGACGAAGAACAACAAGTCGACGCCAGCATCGGCGAGCCTTGGCCCCAACTTCTCCACGCCGGTGGTTATGGTGTAGCCGAACTTCTTGCCGTGCTTATGGGCAAGCGCCGCAAGCTCTGCAACGTGAGGATAAACGTACTTGTCAAAAAGGCTCGGCGACCAGAAGTCGGTCGACGAATACCAGCCGCGCTGGCAGACCATATCCACGCCGTCGGTCGTCGCGGCCAGCTCGGTGCGTGCGTAGTCGGTCGCCGCAACAATATCGCCCAACTGCCCGAACGCTTCCGGTTCGTCCATTGCCATCATCACGGCCCCCTCGGTGCCGGTAAACCACACGACGGCATCCATGCCGAATGCGGTCCACGCCTGCGTGAACAGGCCCTTTTGATCGGCGAAGGTTTGCATCTTGGCCATTCGATCGGCAAACCACCGGCGTTGCTCCTCGTCGGGTGGCGCGAACAGATGCCGCATAACCGGTACGTCGGCCGGACTGCTTACGGCATGTTCCACCGCGCGCGGGATGTTGTAATCCTCGATAATCGGCACGCAGTCGGGCTGAAGGGGCCAACCCGGCCCCTCGTCACTCGTTCTGCGAACCGCGTGACGCAGCGGGCCGGACGGCGTTTCGTATTGGCGAACCATTACCGGATGTCTGGCGTCACCGCCCGGGCCACCCGGTGGTATTACACTGTCGTTGTAGGTGGCTTCGGGTTCCTGACTCCACGGCACCGACACCTCCAAAACGTCGTCAATCCCCATCGACAGCCAGGCCTCGGTTCGCTTGAATTCATCCTCAAGCTCCCAAGGTTGCGGCAAGTTGTGCAGATGTTCCAATCGCTTGGAGTACCAGTATTTCACCGGTCGACCGTTGGTCTCCCATTGCAGGTGTTCCGGAGCCGGGAATCCGAAGCACCAGGTCGTCAACGGAACGTGATCGGCCGGCGTACCATTGAGAGCGGCCAAAATTCGGTCTTTGGAAGTCACTGAACGGTCTCTTTCGGTTTAGCAGCCGTCGGTACGACGGCTTAAATTTATTGTTTTGTAGCCGCCGTGCCGGCGGCTGCTAAACTAACTCACCGCGGCCTTGATTGCTTCGGCGGCGGCCTTCTCTTGGTCTTTTGTCAAACGTGACGGGATCGGCACGAGAACGGATCGTGCAAATAGCGCGTCACTCTTTGGGCAGGCGCCCTTATGGTAATCGTGTACGCCCTCGGCCAATTGCCATGGATTGCCAGCCGGGGAGAGCGGCACTTTGCCTACCAACGACGGAATGTTGTAGTAAATATGCAGTCCGTACTCGGCGATCCTGAACACGTTGTGCAAACCGAATTCCTTCATTTTTTCGACGGCGCTCAATGCCTTGCTCTCATCTTCCAGCACGAGGATCAGGAAAGTCCCGGTGTCTCCATCGGCGTCGTTAAGGCGTCTGAATTCCACGCCCGATGTCCCTTCGAGCATTGCCTTGATGCGTCGCTTTGACGCTCGCATGTGGTCGACGATCTGCGGTAGTTTTTTAATCTGTACCGAGGCGACCGCGCCGCACAACTCGGCCATTCGTCGTCCGCTTCCCCATGCAAGAGCATAAGGTTCCGGCGTGGCCAGCCGTCCGTCGACACGAATTAAACCCATATCATGGGCCGAAAACGCTTTGTAATAGAGTTTTTCATCATTGGTTACCAGCAACCCACCTTCGCCGCTGGTCATGTTCTTGTTCAGTTGCAGGCTGAAGATGCCCATTTGCCCGAAACTGCCGACGCTCCGGCCGCGGAAACTGCCGCCGTTGCACTGGGCACAATCTTCCAGGACCGGAATGTTGTGCTTTTCGGCCACCGCCATAATCGCATCCATGTCGCACGGGTTGCCGGCCATGTGAATCGGCAAGATCAGCTTGGTCCTGGGGGTGATCTTCTTATCGAGGTCTTCGGGATTCATGCTGAGCGTGTCGTCAACTTCACACAGTATGGGTATTGCGTTGACCTGCACGACTGCGCCGACGGAGGCTACCCACATAAACGCAGGCAGGATCACCTCGCAGCCCGGACCGACTCCCAACGCCGCCATGGCCGTAATCAGGGCACCGGTGCCGCTGTTCATCCCCAAGGCATATTTTGTGCCGTAAAACTCCCGTGCCGCAGCTTCGTACGCGTCGACGTATTTCGGCGTTCCCAGCCCGTAATAACGAAACAGCGAGCCGTTGTGCAGCACGTCTAAAACGGCACGGTCCTCCTGTTCGTCGAGCCAATATGCCCCCGGAAATTCGTAAGGCCAATCCACTTTCATTGTACACGTCCTTTCTTGTCACTTAACCGCCTGCGGCTTCGCAGCACTAATCCCTAGTCCCTGACCCCTGGCCCCTAATCCCCTTGTTAATACTTTGCCGGATGATATACCGTGACCAACCTTACCGGTTTGTCGCCGCCGGCGTATCCGCGATGCTCCTGCCCCTTGGGGACGTAAAATGCGTCGCCTGGCCGCAAGGTTTGCTTCTTCTGACCCTCGATCTCTAACGTTAGGCTGCCGGAAATAATGTAACCGGCTACGTCGCACTTGAGTTTTTCCACTGGCGGCCGATGCTTGGCCGGGTAGATATTCTCGTCGAACATCTCCACGTGGATATCCGGCCGCTTGGTAAACACAATGGTATAGTTACGATTCTCGTCGCTAATCGCTTGCATGTTTTCACGGAGAAAAACAGGGCCGTCCTGTTCGCTTTTTTCGCCGGAAAAAAAAGTGGTAAGGTTCGTCCCCAGCGCAGAGAGGATTTTTTGCAACGTTGCGATACTCGGCGAACTCTTACCTCGCTCGATGCACGAAATAATCCCGGGCGTCACCTTGGCAAGCGCCGCCAACTGCCGGATCGACAGCCCGCACCGCTTTCGCAGAATCT
>JAUWJC010000392.1 GCA_030607895.1 Pirellulales bacterium | reverse complement strand
TACTAACCACTGCGTCACAAACACTGCGTCACAAACCCGCAATCTATGGCCGCGTCGAGTATACAATGGGACGGAAGGCCGTGGAAGCGGATGACCGGGGTGGTCCCATTCATCATGCTCAAGAAGAAGCTGGGCTGGGGCAAGGATCCCGTGAGGAAGAACTGCTCGTGCTATACCTGCCGGCACACGTTCGCACACCGGATGCTCTCCGGCTTCTGGAACGGTGGCATCGGATGTTCCATCGAGACACTGGCGGAACTGATGGGCAACACGCCCAAGGTCGCTTTCGACCACTACGGGCGGGAGTGGGGGCAGAACTATACTGCTCGCGGTCAAGAATTGCGGTTTTGCGACGAAGTCATCAGTTGTCAGTTATCAGTTGTCAGTTGTCAGAGCTTGGAAACAACGGCTCTTGCCAGTCTTCAGACTGACTACTGATAACTGACTACTTCATACCAAAAGCGCAATCTTTGACCTCGTCGAGTATATCAGGATCCGCTCTGGACTGCCATCGGCGTTGGGGAGCCGGGCTATCCCCCCCAGCGGGGATTTTCGGAAAATTTCGGAATTCTGGGTTCGGAGGGCGAAAAGGGGGTTGACAGCAGTGCTGGCTCGAGTAAACTCGAAGCTCGGGAGAAAAATATATTTAACCGAAATGAACTATGCTCAAGGTCGGGCAGATGGCAACCACTCTCAAACAACACGCCTACGAGTACATCCGACATGGGTTGACCTCCGGCAACTTCTCGGCCGGCCAACGGCTGTCGCCCGCCGCGTTGGCCCAAGACATCGGCGTCAGCCCCATCCCCGTCCGCGAGGCCATCAGTCAACTACACAGCGAAGGGCTGGTCGTGCAAATTCCCCAACGCGGTGCGTTCGTCAGAGAGCCGGATCGAGAGGAACTGGCCGAGTTGATCGAGCTGCGCGGGGTACTCGAATGCAACGCGGCTGCCCGGGCGGCGCGGCGCATCGGCGGTGCGGAACTAGACGAACTGGAAGACCGCTTGAAGACGTTGCACGATCTGGTTGACGAATTCGCCGCCAGCGAGGAAAAGGACGTACTGGCGCCGCTGGGCCGATGGATGTTGGCGGACCTGGTCTTTCACATGGTGCTGCTGCGCGCGGCGGGGAACCGCCGGATCATCAAGGTAATCGAAGAGACGCACATCATGGCCCAGATGTTCGGCTACCGTAGCGATTACCCCGAGGCGTGGGCCAATCTGCCGACATTTTTTCAAGAGAACTACAAGGTCCATAACGACATTTACGCGGCTGTACGCCGGCACAATCCCAAGGCGGCTCGGCGTGCGATGGCCGTTCACATGCGCCGCGCGCGGAAGAACATCCTCGCGCGGTTCGACTGGCTCCACCAACAACCCGACGCCGACAGCCCGTTGGTCAGAGACTTCCCCGACTCGATGCGCAGGCTCGTCCGCGACATTCAGCAGCGCAACCTACAGCGGTGCCATCTCCACCCCGAGCACTTCAATCCCCATCACCACCAAGAACTTCGGCAGCGGCTGGGGACAAGAGATCAACACTGTTTTCAGTGATGCACATGGTACGGGCAATGCGGCGTACGAGCTCGACAACTTTGCCCTTTCGACGACGCCCCTGCTGCCGGTCATTCCCGAGCCGGCCACCATGACCCTGGCCGTGACTGGCTTGGTAGCGTCGGGCACCCTTTTGGTCCTTAGGCGTCGCCGGCGTGAGTCGCGCGGGCGCGCAAACCGGCCGACAACCGCATAAGACCCAAAAAACCATCTGAAGTGGTTTTGGCATGACTTGCCGAATTACGCCCGTTTACGGGCGTGTCCGCCGCAGGCGGTATTAGGCCCGTCCTTTAGGGCGGGTTTGTGAAGCCGATGATTTTTACTTCCTGTTTTCAAGCAAAACTTGAGCCCCGTTTACGGGGCTTCTCGCTGTCCCTTTGGCTTAAGCCATTACAGCGAGAAGGCCCGTCAACGGGCCTGAAGCCTATATCGCGAGGGTGAAAACTTTCTGGAGAACTCCACCAACCCGGCATAAATGCCGGGCCTAATACCGCCTTCGGCGGAGCGGGCCGTAAACGGCCCTTGAAGATACAAACCTCATTTCAAATCGACTGAAGTATTACGATTCTTTTTGCCCTCCAATCCCTAAGAAAACCTGACCTCGAATACGTCAAACCGCTCTCAATTCACCCACAAATTCTGGCGAAGACCCATTAAACCTGGTCCCTTTTTCGGCTCAACAACCATCGGAGGAACCCACTGTGAAAACTGCATTGATCAGAACGTCTTGCTTTCTCGGGCTGCTCGTAGCGGCAGCCAGTCATGCCAGTGCAATCGAGCCGAAGGTTGTCGATGCTTTGCGGCCGGTACGGCTCGAGCAGCCGGAGCTATCGGGTGAGATCGGCCGGCGCATCGACGACCTGATCTACAAAAACTACATGGTGTTGGATCTCCAGCGGGATTTTCTGGACCCGTTTCGGAAACGCCCACCGGCCAAGGGTGGCCGCTATATCGGTGTCGGGAAGGTGATCGATGCGGGCAGCATGTTCGCGGCCTACACGGGCGATCCCAAGGTACGCGAGCGGACTTCACGGCTGATCGACGAGTTGATGAAAACCCGCGACGCCGACGGCTACCTGGGACACATGAAGGCGGAGCCGGGCGGTCGACAGAATTACCGCGCCTATATTCTGCACGATCAGGAATACACGCTCCTGGGGCTGGTTAACAACTGGCGCTATTGCGGCGACAAGAAGTCGCTCGAATACGCTCGTCAATTGGGCGACTACATCTGCGCCACGTTTCCCAAGTGTCCCAATCCCGACCAGGTCCCCACGTGCGGGATGCCCCAGGCCATGTTGACGCTCCACGGCTCGACCGGCGATCCACGATATCTGCGTTTCGCGGCCGATACGCGTTATGGTTACCGTGGGTCGATCGGATCTTGTTGCTGCGTTGGCGATTGGGAGCAGACGTTCACAATCCCCAGAAAATCGCACGTCTACGTCATGCTGGCACGTTGCTGCAGTCAAACCATGCTCTACCGCTGGGAACCCCAGGAGCGGTTGCTGAAAATGGCGCGGTTTATGATGCATGAACTCGTACGCGAAGATGGTGGCGGCCTTTTCATTATCGGCTCCGCTTCCGACGGCGAGCGATTCTCGTACACGCAGAACGGCCGTGGCAACACTAGTGAATCGTGCGCTACCGCGTACCTTATCCGTTGGCTCGGCAGCTTGATGCGCCTGGAGGGCGATCTTCGGCACGGGGACATTATGGAACGGGCCGTCTACAATGCCCTGTTCGCCGCCCAGGAGCCGGCCGGAAGACGACTACGTTACTTCACGCCCTTTACCGGCCCGCGAAAGTATTTCGGTCGCGACGGCTTCTGCTGTCCGGGCAATTATCGTCGTATCGTCGCCGAACTGCCCGAAAAGGTCTACTATCGAACCAAGGACGGCGGCATCGCGGTCAACTTCTTCACCGAGTCGAAAAAGACCGTTGCGCTGGACAAGGACCGCGGCGTAACCATCGGGCAGCGGACCGACTATCCGACCTCCGGACTGGTGAAGATCGGCGTCTCACCGTCGGCGCCGATGGAGTTTCCGCTGCGGCTACGTATTCCACGATGGTGCCCCAAGGCCAGGCTCACGATAAACGCCGAGTCGCCCCTGGAGGTATCGCCCGGCGAAAAGTATTACGAAATCCGTCGCATCTGGAAACCGGCCGATACCGTTACGCTCGATATACCCATGCCGTGGCGATTGGTCCGCGGCCGCAAGCTCCAGGAGGGACGAGTCGCCCTGATGCGCGGCCCGGTGGTCTACTGCATCGGCACCAAGGACAACGCCGAACTGCTGAAGAAGTACAAAGAGCCGCGTGACCTAATGATTGATCCCACATCGCTTGGCAAACCGGTTGCGGACACGTCGGTTCGCCCCGACGGGCTGAAGGTCACGGCCAAGGCTTGGCCGCCGGGTGACCACGGCAAGGAGGCCGCATCGTTGGATGTCGTGCTGAGCGAATTCGTCGACCCAACCGGTACCGCCACGTATTTCCACGTCCCCGATCTCGCCAAGGCGGTTGATGATGAACTCATGGGCGAGAAGTAGACTATTGTTCGACGAAGGACATGGGGACGACCGTGGGCGGCCAGGCGGCATTTCTCACCACGGTGTGCCACTGCTTCGCCAGAAGCAGTGTTCTCCCCGAAGTTTTCACGGCACTGCTTCTGGCGAAGCAGTGACACACTGTTTCGGGACGTCCCGGTTTGTCTCGCACAGCCCGTGGCCGCGGCGTGTTGCATTTACCTTGGTCGAGCTTCTGGTGGTGATCACCATTATCGGGATTCTGATTGCCCTGCTATTGCCGGCGGTGCAATCGGCGCGGGAAGCGGCACGGCGGATGCAGTGCGCGTCGCACATGAAGCAGATTGGCGTCGCACTGCACAATTATACTCAACGTGGTCAAGAATTGAGGTTTTCGGATTAAGTTGTCAGTTTTCAGTTGTCAGTTATCAGTAGTCAGTCTGAAGACTTGCCAGAGTCGTTGTTTCCAAGCTCTGACAACTGATAACTG
>JAUWJC010000118.1 GCA_030607895.1 Pirellulales bacterium | reverse complement strand
GTACGCCGGATTGCCGACGTGGTTCACGTCAAATTGATCTACCGGAACCACCAGCCGCCGGCCGTCCCGCATGAGCAGTGGAAGCAACTGCCGCGATTGCCGAAGCTGGTGACCGCTGTGCTTCAGGGCTTTCAATATCTCGGGCGGCATGGCGGCGGGCAGATTTTGCAGCCCCACCTCGGCAAGATTCCTCCTTTCAATGGCCGGCAACTGGATCGATCGGGCCGTGCCGCCGGAGCCGCCGTCAACGGCAAGGGTAACGGTCTGCCAAGGGTTGTCCGGCATGTCGGGATGTTGTGGAGTAACGGGCGGTTGTGTATCGGGCGAAATCGGCTCCTTCGGTTGCGGCGTGCCGGCAATGTGTGTCGGCCGTGGACCACCCGGCCGCAAGGCGTCCTTCAACAGCGTCCCCAGCCAAATCGCGATCAGAAAACTGGCCGCCATGGCCAGAAGCGTCCAGCCGCGTCCGATCAAGTGATATGCCGCCGGCCGGGCCTTTGCACTCGCGCGAGTTGGCGGCGGAACGAGAGAGCGAAGCTCTTGTCTCCAGGATTGGGCTTCGAGGAAGCTTATCGCACAACGACGCCAGCCGCCCGGCACGTCATCTAGCCTGGCCAGAAGCTCGCGCCGTTGGGCCTCGCTTAACTCGCCGTCGACCAGCAGGTCGAACAGGTGCTCGTTGCTGTCCGGCTGGTTATCATTGGTTGGGTTCATGCTTCTGCCTCAACTACCTCGAGAGAAGCCAATTCACCGCGCAGACGCTGCCGCGCCCGATGCAACCGTGCTTCCACCGCACTCATGCTGACGCCCAAGTGCTCGGCCAACTGCCGGTAGCTCCAATCTTCGGTGTATTTCAGCATCAATATCTCCGCATCGCGCCTGGCCAGTCGAGCCATGGCCAGGCGGACGAGTTTGCGTCGCTCGTCGGCCAGCAGCCAGCCGAGCGGGTCCTGCTCGCGGGTGTCCTGCTCGGTTGGTCTTTTCCGTTGTGCGTAGCGATCGGTCAGCTTCCGCCGTCGGCCCTGTTTTCGGCGATACAAGAGCGATTGGGTTACCGCCAACCGATACAGCCACGGTGCCACCTTGCTCGGGTCGGCAAGCGGCGCGCGTTGCTCGACCGCCGCCAGGGAAACCTCCTGCATCACGTCGTCCACCGCTGCCGCCTCGCCCAGCCGCGCATATACCACCGTCCGAAGCCACTGGCCGTGTTCGGCCAGCACGGCTTGCCAGTCGATTTTCGACGCGTCGGGCGTTTCGGGCCGGACGGAGGGGTCGGGTCGAATCATGGCCATATGTATTGTTTCCGCGCCGGGGGTAATCTTGTGGAAAACGGCCTGGAAATCCGCCGGATAGTCTTCTCGCTACCGGAAGTTATTATTCTGTCATCAGTTGCGCCCCGCAATGCCAATTGACGGCCGGCCGGTTAGGCATCTAAAATCCGGCGTAAGCACGAACCCGAGGCACGAACGAAATGCCTGATAATCCGCTGGACTGGATCGATCGCGAGTTGGCCGCCCTGGACGAGCGGGGACTGCGGCGGCGGCTGGCTACCCGGACTGGCCGGCAATCGAGCCGGTTGGTGCTCGACGGCCGCAAGTTGGTCAATTTCGGCTCGAACGATTACCTGGGCCTGGCGGCCGATCCGCGGCTGGTGGGTGCGGTGGCCGAGGCGATGGCCGAGGAAGGTTGGGGGAGTGGGGCCAGCCCGCTAGTAACCGGTCGTGGGACCAGTCATCAACTGCTCGAACAGCGCTTGGCCCGATTCGAAGGGACGGAAGCCGCATTGGTTTTTTCCTCGGGCTTCGCCGCCAATTCGGGCACCGTGGCCGCGCTGGTTGGGCCGGGTGACGTCGTGTTTGCCGATCGAAAGAACCACGCCAGCCTGCTGGACGGCTGCCGGCTTTCGCGGGCCGACGTGCGAGTCTATCCGCACGCCGATTGCCGGCAACTCGAACGATTGCTTGCCAAGGCCGCCGGATACTCCCGGCGTCTGATCGTCACCGACAGCCTGGTCAGCATGGACGGCGATCTGGCCCCGTTGGGGGAATTGGCCGAGTTGGCCGAGCAGTATGCATGCATGTTGATGATCGACGAAGCGCACGGGACGGGCGTGTTCGGAGCCACGGGACGCGGCGTGGCAGAGCACTTGGGCGTGGAAAACCGGGTCCATGTTCGCGTGGGCACGCTCAGCAAGGCCCTGGGCTCCATCGGCGGATTCGTGGCAGGCAGCCGGTCGTTGATCGAGTGGCTGGCAAATCGGGCTCGGCCATATGTATTCTCGACGGCCGGTCCGTCGGCCGCCAGCGCCGCCGCGCTGGCGGCGTTGGATATCATCCGCAACGAGCCCTCCCGACGCGAGGGCCTGCTAAAACGGGCAAAAACGCTCCGCCGTGGACTTGCCGAACAAGGCTGGGATGTCGGCCGGTCGGCAAGCCAGATCGTACCGGTTGTGGTTGGCGATCCGGACCGGGCGGTCGAGCTGTCGGCCGAGTTGCGTCGACAAGGGTTTTTCGTCCCGGCCATCCGTCCGCCAACCGTTCCCAACGGCCGGTCCTGCCTGCGAATCAGTCTGACCCACGGCCACGACGACCGGATAATCGCCGAGTTGCTCATGGCCCTCTCCATCGCTCGAAACGGCTAGGTTGTGAAGCGAACGGCACCTGATTAAGCCCCCAAAACAGGCCTTCTGGTATTGGATGGAATACCCTGCTATACTCTTCATTCAGTAGAGTAAGGGCACGTGATGAGCCATCCAAACGTCGAACAGTTTAAGCAGATGTTGCGGGAGAAACCGCTTGATGACGTTGTGCGCAAATACGTTTTCGGCGGGGAACCGTATGCGTTTCGTGAGATGCCCCACGCCTACACGCTCCTGCGAAACCACCTGAGTAAACAAATCGGCACGTTAGCGGAGAACATTACTCTTGTCGGGAGTGGAAAGGCGGGTTTCAGTTTGAAGCCCGACACTTTCCCCAGGCAATTTTCCGACGAATCTGATCTTGATATTGTAGTCGTGGATGAAGAGCTTTTCAATCGGCTCTGGATGGCGTTGCTAAAATGGAATTATCCGCGACGGTACTCTTGGCTTCCACCCGACGATTGGGAGTGGGTCAAAAAACGGCAGAAGGACATTTACTGGGGCTGGTTCCTCCAGGCCGACGTGCGAGGTCATTACAGACGAGTTACCCCAAGGCGGCCTCTGCAAGTCTGGCAAGAGTTTTCGACAAGATGGTTCAACGCTTTCAAGAGCCTTTCGCTCCACAAAGAACTCGCTCGATGGCAGGTGAAGGGCCGACTATACCGCACATGGGATCACGCTCTTTTATACCACACGGATGGTCTTCGACAAATCCGTGAATCGCTTTAAGCACGACATCGGGAGGTCAAATGATGCAGTTCTCAAGTACCCAACAGACTATCAGTTGGTTTCACCAGGAGTACATGAAAGGCAACTTGGAGCTCAAACCACCCTTCCAAAGGAAGCCGGTTTGGGTTTCCCGTCAAAAGTGCGCTCTGATCGAATCCATTTTGCTTGGATTGCCGGTTCCTGAGATTTATATTCAGGTAAGCACTTCTCCCGATGGCAAAACCACCTATGCTGTGGTGGACGGGCAACAGCGAGTTCGCACGGTTCTGCAATTCATCGGATGTGATACGGATCCGGCTGAAGAAGATGAGAACAAATTCTCGCTTGACAAGCTGCCCCCGGAGTCAAAATGGCAGGACTACACATTTGAAGAACTGCTTGACAAGAAGAAATCAGAATTTTGGAGTTATGAGTTCGCGGTCCGGCTCTTGAAGACAAGCAATGAGGATGATGTCCGCGACATGTTTAAGCGGCTGAACCGGTACTTGTCGCCGCTTAAGCCACAGGAACTACGAAATGCGACGTATATGGGGCCTTTTGTAAGTCTTGTTACCCGGCTGGCCGACAATGAATACTGGGCTGCGAACCGCATCGTTACTCCCGCCTCTATTCGAAGAATGGGTGATGTGGAGTTTGTAAGCGAACTTGTCATTGGAGTGTTACACGGACCACAAGGAGGCAGCCGTAAGATTATTGATGAATATTATGCGACGTACGAGGACTATGAAGAGGAATTCCCCGAACAACGCAGGGCCACAAGACTGTTTCACGAGACATTGACTCTAATCCAAGACCTTCTGCCGGAGATAAGCGAGTCCCGATGGGGCAACAAGACCGACTTTTATACGCTTTTCGTGTCATTAGCACTCTTGCTCCGTACGAATGTCCCGGTAAAGACCAAATTGAGTTCGCTACAAGAAGCACTCGACAAGTTTACTGATAAGGTCGATCGACGACTTGCGAACGAGAACTCGCGCGCACCGCAAAATGTAGTCACTTACGTACGTGCCGTCGAGAAAGGCGCCAATGACAAGAAACGCCGAGCTGACCGTCATAGCGTACTGCTTGAGGTCATCGAACCGTATTTCACGAAAAAGGTTGGAAAATGACGGGGCGGGCTTGGTATCAGTTGTTCCACGCGGATGCTTTCGAGTGGTTGCCCCAGCGCAAGGCCACGAGCGTACACGCTGTCGTGACCGATCCACCGTTCGGCATTATCGAGTACTCATCCGATCAGCTTTCCAAGAGGCGTAATGGAAATGGCGGCATTTGGCGGTTACCTCAAAGCTATGATGGGCAGAATCGAAGCCCAATGCCGCGTTTTACCGTTTTGCAACCAAAGGATCGCGAACGGATCAAGGAATTCCACAGCAAGCTCGCCCCCCTTTTGATGAGAGTACTGGTGCCGGGCGGACATGTAATCATTGCCTCCCAGAACCTTTTTCTACATTTCGTCATGTGTGCGTTTGTCGACGCCGGATTTGAAGTGCGCGGTCAAGTGGCACGAATTATCAAGACACTTCGGGGGGGAGATCGACCGAAAGGCGCACACAAGGAGTATCCTGAGGTTTCCGTAACCCCGCGTACTTGTTGGGAACCTTGGCTTGTTTTCAGAAAGCCCTGTCAAGGACGAGTCTCCGACAACTTGAAAAAGTGGTGGACGGGTGCCCTGCGCCGACCTGAAGAAGCGATACCTTTTTCCGATCTGATTGAGTCTAATCCCGCACGCGGTATCGAACGTAAGATTGCTCCCCATCCTTCGCTCAAACCACAGGCCTTTATGCGTCAAATGGCTCGCGCATCGTTGCCTCTCGGCAAGGGCGTGGTTCTCGATCCTTTCATGGGGTCGGGCGCGACCGTCGCGGCAGCAACGGCTGTTGGCCTAAACAGCATCGGTATCGAAAAGGATAAGGAGTATTTTCGGCTGGCTGATATTGCGGTGCCGAAGCTTGCGCAACTTGAGTTAACCACGGCCACGACGACCGGATAATCGCCGACCTTCTGGCAGCGCTTGGCCAATGTCCGAACGGATGAGTTGCCATGCCGCAAGCGGCGACCGACCGGTTAACGGTAGGTATCGGGTCGGATAAAATGCAAAGAGGTTTGATTGTCGAGCAAATCATCCTCGCCATGGGAGTCCGTGTGATGCGACCGGAAGACATCCGACAATTCCTTCGGCAAGAGCCGTTTCGACCCTTTCGGCTGACACTGACTGACGGTCGGACGTATGATATCCGCCATCCGGAACTTGTTGCCATCGGACGGTCTTCGCTGTTCATCGGGTTCCCTCGCCAAGACGCCCCGGAACCTGTTTACGACGACTATCTGATCGTGTCGCTGCTGCACATCATGCAAGCACAACCAGTCGATACCGCGGAGTCTTTCTGAAGGAAAAAAGGGGAAGGGGGAAAGAGGGAAAGGGAAATCGAGAGTCTTTTGTGCATGGCACGCGTGAAGCCGCAGGCGGCGACCGACCACCGATCAATAGGGCGAATAGCGGGTGGTCTTGCGGTGTCGACCGGGTCGCGTGCGGCGGAACAAGCCGGGCCGCTTGTCGTCGGACTGCTCGCCGTATTCGGTCAGTTCCAGAATGCTGCGACGAATCGGGCGTCCACTCTTGTCGACCTCCTTGGAGGCGTGGTGGATAATTCCGCCGGGCACGTCGGGTGAAGTGATCGCCAACGTGACAATCGTTCCCTTGGTTGTCCTGTGGACTGCCTTGACGTAAGCGGCCGTCTTGATCTCCGCCAGAACCTTGCAGGGCATGTCCAAGGCGATTACGTTGACACTCGTTTCGCTTAACGTGGTCTTGCCCGTCGGATCGGTCGTGATGCTCTCCCGCTTCAAAATGAACGGCGCGGTCTTGTCGCAGTAGTAGATCTTTGTAGCTGTCTTGCCGGCCGGACTGTTGAACTCCAACTGCTGGACATTGCAGTGGATCTTACGTCCCTCGATAACCAATTGGACCGGGTCGAGGTTCTTGACGTTGATCTTCCGAGTGGTGACTTCGCCCTTGAAGCCCTGTTTTACGGTCTGAGGATCGCCGTCGAAACGTTTGCCGGCCATCTCGACTACCGCTTCGATCAGCAGCGTGACGCTATCGGAGTCCACTGCCAGCAAGGTGGTCCTTGTTTCGGACGTGCTGGTACTTCCTACCTTGCCCTTCTCGTCCAGCGTTTCGGTTATCACCCGAACAAGCTTCCAAGCACCGGGCGAAAAGCACCCCCACGCGTGCTGTCTGCGCGTTATGTCCCCGTTCTGTGCCAAGCCGAGTGCCGGGCATGGGCCAACCAGCACCAATAGGACCAAAATAAACCGAACCGCGGATGGCAAGATGCTTTCTCCAGAATCAGTTATACGGGGATCAGTTATACGGAGATCAGTTGTGCGGGAAAAACGCGAATCCACTACCAGTCAGGACAATGTAGCTTACCGGCCAGACGGTCCGAGAGCGAACGAGGACGGCTTGTTCCGATTCTGTCGGATATTCTTTCCTTTCGCCCCGCAACACTTCAGTATAACGGGAACGTACAGGAAATACTCCCTGCCGCGGGCTTGAATCGTCGTTGGCCGGCCGCCGCCAACCCCTCATAACAGGCAAATGACCCGACAGAAAGCCAGGTGTTTAGGGTTCAGAATTTGTGGGCAGACGTGGAACTCTAGGTCCTGAACCCTGAACCCTGAACCCTGACAACTGAAGCCCGGTCTTAGCCCCGGCTTTCGCTATTCAACGCTTCGAAGGCGGCAACCAGATCGATATCTTGCCTGGGTAGAACTGTGCGAAGATCCAGTAGCAGGTGATCGTGCTCGACGCGTCCGGCCACGGCAGGCTTACCCGACCGCAGCGCGCCGGCCAGCCGGTCCGCACTCAATTCGGCCGGCTTGATTGCTATCTGCCAGGTTGGCAACTGCTGGGTGGAGATCGGCTCGATGCACAGGTGTGTTACGCCGGCTTGCGGCTCCGCCTCGGACACGGCACTGGTGGCGGCAATTTGTGGAGCCAGGCGGCCGGCGCGGTTCTGAAGGTTTTCGGCCGACGTACCTAATAGATGTAACAGGGGGATTGCCTGTCGAGCCTGATCGGGGTTGCGGTAGAGCCGCAACGTGGCCCCCAGCGCGGCAAGTGTCGGCTTGTCGGGCTCGAACGCCCGGCACATCGGATGCCTTCCGATCTGTTCCACCAGCGCCCGCCGCCCCACGATAATGCCGCACCGCGGCCCGCCGAGTAGCTTGTCGCCGCAAAATAACACTATGTCGGCACCGGCCTTGATACAGGCCGACACCACCGGCTGCCCCGCCAGCTTGAACTGCTCGAAATCCACAAGGGCGCCGAACGGGGCGTTGTGGATGACCGGCAACTTGTGACGCCGCCCCATCTCGACCAACTCGGCCAACGTCACACCGGCGGTAGACCCTGTTATTACAAAATCGCTCGGCTCGACCATCATCAAGGCCGCCGTCTCCTCGCCAATCGCCCGGAGGTAATCGTCCACTCGGGTCTTGTTCGTCGTGCCGACCTCGTGTAGCACGGCGGCGCCGCCGGCCACCAACTCGGGAATGCCGCAACCCCGGTCGGTCTCGACCAACTGCCCCCGCGACACAATCACCTCGCGCGGAGCAACCAGTGCGGCAAGTGTCAACATTATTGCCGTGGCGCCGCTTTGGACTACTATTGCGGCTTCGGCACCAGTGAGTTCCTTGAGCAGCTCTTCCTGACCGGCAGCCGGGACCCACTCCGCGCCGGCATAATTCCGCGCGACAGCCGCCATTTCCTCGACGGCCTCGTCGGCCAACGGCGGGCTGCCCAATTCGGGATGCAACAGAACGCCCGTGGCGTTGATCACCGGCCGCGGCCCGTGTATGTCGCTTTCCATGATCCGTCGGGCGATTCGCTCGGCCAACTCGGTTACGCTGGGTAGCGTGAATTCGGAAGCGGCGGTTTGCACCTCGCTGCGCGTCTCATCCAGCACGGCCCGTACCGTCGAGACGACCATGTTATGGCTAAGCCGATCGAGCAGCTTCCCGAGCGGCGGGCTCTCGAGCAGCTCGTTCACCGACGGGATGTTCCGAAGAGGATTAGGTACCATCGCAGCCTACTGCGTGTTCTTTTTGCCGATCGAATAGCCGCACAAGCCGGCCTGGGCGGCGGTGGGGAACGGGTCGTTCTTGACGACCTTCGAGAGCGATGCTTTGGAATCGGTCCTATTGCCCAACAGCGGCAAGCCATCCAGCGATTTGCTCGGAACGCTGCAACCTGCAATTGTCAGGCAGACGCCGATGACGAACACAACCGGTCCGAGCAGACGGATGCAGCACCACGGCCGTGCAATCAAAAACAGTATGCCGCTCATGGGTCCATACGTTTGAGTTGCCACCATTCTTCCATCGATTTGGGCGGTCCCGGCTTCTTCGGCTTGAACCACGACGACCAAAACGGCTTCTTGTTCGTCGGGCGCTTCGGCCGCCGATTCCATAGGGAAGGATTGTTTTTCTTTTCGGGCTTTTTTAATGTCAGCACGTCCTTCGTCTTGGTGAAGAACTGCTTGGTGCCCGTGTCGATCCGTTGCCATGGAGAAGGTGCCTTGAGTTGCCCGCGTGGGGCAGTTTTGGTGTCCTTTTTGGCAAACGGATTGAGGTCGGCTAGCGACCAGGCTTTGGCCTGAAGCGGTTGCTTCTCAACGAGCACGGCCAGTGTCAACACGATTAGCGAAATACGCACGCTTTTCATGGAAAGACACCTCTTGGTCAGTTGTCAGTTGTCAGTGGTCGGTTGTGCCGAAGGTGCCGCTTGCGGCTTCGCACCTGAACAACCTGGAACCCCGTGCCCACTCACAAACCCTCAACTCTCAACTTTCAACTTTCACACCGGCTGCCGGCGAATTGGGGGCAGGAGTTTCCCAAAATCGGCCGGTTGCGTCCAGGCTGATTTCCGATTTCTTGGCGTCGCCTATATTGCCTACCCGCCGCTACTTGCCCAAGCCGCTTATATTGCCTTCGGTGCATGGATTGTGAACCGGGATGTGGGCAAAACACACATGTGCGCCACGCCAAACGCGACCAACGGTCGCAGCTTTTTACGGTACGCAAACCCGTTCCCACACCCTGGCCGAATCGCCCGCGGGCGGATCCCATTTTACAGAATGCCGGTTTTCAGGTATACTCGACGTGGCCATAGATTGCGGGTTTGTGACGCAGGGTTTGTGACGCAGTGGTTAGTAGTCAGTTATCAGTAGTCAGTTATCAGTTG
>JAUWJC010000484.1 GCA_030607895.1 Pirellulales bacterium | reverse complement strand
GGACAAGCACAAAAAATGCTGCTACACCCGGTCGTACAACAACCTGGCCGAGAAATACGGTTTCTACTTCCACGCGCACAGCAGTTGGCTGTTCGGATCATCGCCCACAAGCGGCCCCAGCCGGACTATCCCCGGCAAGTTCGGTGCCCGGGCGTCCAAGCTGCTGGAATATCTCGACCAGCGGCACTATGGGGTAAAGCTCTCCGAAGAGGATTTCCACCGCATGACCCTCTGGCTGGACTGCAACTCGGACTTCTACGGGGCCTACGAAAACGCCGAAGCCCAGGCCCGCGGCCAACTGGTTGAGCCGTCGTTGAATTGAATTTGCCCCTCCTGGGCTACTTGAGTTCCTTGATGTAGATCTCGCGGAACTGCATCAGGCTGGAACTGGTGGACCACTTGCCGGTCTTCTTGTTGATGCCGCCGTGGTGTTGCAGACCGATGGGGCCGCTGGGCGCCACGCCGGGCAACTCCAAGTTGTCGACGACCGTCTTGCCGTTGAGCACGACCGTCATGCGGTCGCCTTTCATTGTTATCACGAACGTGTTCCACTGGCCAACGGGGTTGTCGGCACGAACCTTGGGAGTGGCGCCGGCGCGGACCTCGGGCGGCATGTTCGAGTCGAGCCGGTAGCTCCACACCTCGCCCGACCCAACAGGCCAGCACCAGATGTTCGCCTGCACCTTGGGCCGCAGCAGGATGCCCGAGTCGGCGTTGGGCCGGGAGACAGTCACCCGCCGGCCGTTTTCGTCCTTCTTGTAAGAGCCGTCGGGCAGGATGATCGGCACCTTGGCCGGTCCACCCTTCGTTTCCTTGATGCGCCAGTCGATGTGGAGGACGAAGTTGCTGAAGGATTTCTCCGTCCACAGGTCCTTGCTGCCCTTGGCTTCCGACTGCGCATCGTAATCGATCACGCCGTCGGCGACCTTCCAATGGCCGTTGTCGCCCTCAGGAACCTTCCAGCCGGTCAAATCCTTGCCGTTAAACAGCGACAGCCAGCCTTCACCGGGTGGCGGGCCGGCGATGGCAGATGTCGCCGCCGCGGCCAGAATCATGCAAACGTTCACAAACGCGACAGCGGCAATGCTTCTCATGGCGCGATACTCCTATAGCAGTTCCAATGGATCACACTCTCTCCGGGCAAACGTATAGTATAGGCCCTCTTTCGCGGGTGTGGAAAGGGCCTTGCCTCAGGGCTTCGATTTCCTCCTGGGGGGCTCTCCCTAGCAGAAACCTAGTCCTCGTAACCGTTTGACCATACGGGCAAGAACCACGGATGCTCTCGATAACGTGAACTGGTTGACAACGCTGCTTATCTTGTTCACCATATGGGCTGCATGATCAAGATGGGGCTTTGGAACCGAAAAAGGGACCGGGTTTAATTTGCCGGAACGGCCCGAAGGGTGCTTCGCACAAATTAAACCTGGTCCATTTTTCGGTCTGCAAACGATGGGACCCTAGCAAGGGAGGAAAGCACTATGATCGGGCGAAACAGATGGGTTGTCTTGTTGAATTGTCTTCTGGTAGCGCTGGCCGGCTTGCTGTCGGCGCGGGGTTCGACGACGGCCGTGCAACGTACTTTCTACGTGGCTCCCGCCGGTAGCGACGCGAACCCTGGTACGCAGTCGAAGCCCTTTGCGACGATCGAAAAGGCCCGCGATGCGGTCCGAGAGATCAACCAGAAAATGACCGGCGACATTGTTGTCGTGCTCCGCGCAGCGACGTACAGCATCGATCGAACGATTGTCTTCGATCACCGGGATTCCGGCGCCGCCGGCCACAACGTGATCTACAGGAGCCATCCCGGCGAGACGGCCGTCATCAGCGGCGGAAAGAAGATCACCGGCTGGCAACCCGACTCGGACGGCCGCTGGAAGGCCCGAACCCAGATCGACAACTTCCGCCAGTTGTACGTCAACGGCCATCGGGCGGTCCGGGCCCGGGGAGGAGCACTTGCCGGGGCCGAACTGTTCGGCTCCGACGGCTACAAGACGACCAACACCCAGATGGCCGACTGGGGCAACCCCAGCGACATCGAGTTCTGCTACTACGTCGTCTGGTGCCACACCCGCTGCAAGGTGAAGAGCATCACCCGGGAAGCTGGCCACGCGGTGGTGACCATGCTTCAGCCGCACTTCACATACGCGCGGACCAAGGAAGGCGTTCGCGTGAAGCTGCCCAGCTACATCGAAAACGCCCTGGAGCTTTTGGACGAACCGGGCGAGTGGTATCTGGATCGTGCGGCTGATACGGTCTATTACATCCCCAAGCCGGGCGAGAATATGGAAACGGCCCGGGTCGTCGCGCCGGTGGTCGACAAGCTGCTCGAAGTTGCTGGTACGCTGGACCGGCCGGTCGAGAACATTCACTTCGAGGGGATCACCTTTGCCCACGCCGGCTGGCTCGGGCCGAGCAAGATCGGGCTGGTGGATCTTCAGGCAAACTTCGTGCTCGATCCCGAGAAGCCGCTGAAGCGGACGGGCACGGTGACTACGGTGCATAACGAGGTGTTGAAGAGCCCGGCCAATATCGTCTGCCACGCGGCCAAGAGAATTCGGTTCCAGCGGTGTACGTTCACCAAGCTGGGCAGCGCCGGTATCGACCTGGAGTTCGGCTCCCGGGACAACGTGATTTCGGGCTGCCATTTCCACGACATTTCGGGCACGGCGGTACAGGTGGGCGATGTCCTGAAGAACGATCATCATCCCGACGACCAGCGGATGATCGTCAAGAATAACGCCGTGGTTGACAACTACATCCACGACGTATGTGTGGAGTACAACGGCGGCGTGGGCATCTTTGTCGGCTACACCGACGGCAGTGTGATTGGGCACAACGAGATCTGCAATTTGCCTTACTCCGGTGTCTCAGCCGGCTGGGGCTGGGGTGAGGAAGACGCCGGCGGCGGCAACCCGCGCTACTACCAGCCGTTCAAGTATGACACCCCAACGCCGGCCAAAAACAACCGCATCGAGCTGAACCATATCCACCACGTGATGCAACAGCTCAACGACGGCGGCGGCGTCTATACACTGGGTAACCAGCCGGGTAGCATTATCCGTGGCAACCACATCCACCACGCCAAGGGTGGTCCGGGCGGCATCTATCTCGACGAGGGTAGCGGCTTCATCGAGGTGACCGGCAACGTTGTCTACAACGTGGGCCGGGCGATGAACTTCAACAATCGCGCCCAGAACCGGACCGCCACCTGCAAGGTGCACGACAACTTCTTCGACGCAAAATCCGGCGAACCCCCGAAAACTCCGGAAACTGCCCAGAAGGTCATTGCCGAAGCGGGACTCACCTCGGACTATCGGGACCTGCCCAACAGCAACGAGTGAGGCAAGCCGAACGAATTGGAATACCCAACTCCACATTCGTGGAATTCCTGGGCCGCACCCGGTTGCCCTGCGCAGCCGATATTGGTATCCTAATCTGGACGAGCCGGAACCATACAGGAGTTTCGGAGCCGGGCCGTGTCGGCCCGGTTATTGGGTTCCCGCAAGATAAATATACTCGACGCGGCCATAGATTGCGGGTTTGTGACGCAGTGGTTGTGACGCAGTGGTTAGTAGTCAGTTATCAGTAGTCAGTTATCAGTTGTGGCCTGATTCAAATGCGGGTGC
>JAUWJC010000590.1 GCA_030607895.1 Pirellulales bacterium | reverse complement strand
CTGTCGAGTTCGTGAAAATGACGTATTTTGCCGAACTCTGGGTAAATTAACTACGACCTGATAAGACAAGTGCCCTTGCCTGTAATGTGCATCTTGCCTATTTAGCATCCACGACAGTGCCATTCGGTCCCGACCCTTTATCGACAACACAATTCTTCAAGACAATGGGAGGGTACCACGATGAAATGCTCCGACAGCCAGCGACATCAAGCACTGTTGCATCTCTACGATCATACTCATGCCGAGATAACTCGCTATAGGGACTACGAATGGAAGATCACGTCGTGGAGCTTGGTTCTCTTTGCTGGCATCGTGGCCGCAACAAATGCAGTTCCCGTCCCCGCCACACATCGAGTTTGCGTCCAGCCTCTTCTCATGGTGATTACGGTGGTCCTCGCAGCATACGGCCTTTGGCATATCTACTTTGTCCACAAGCAGCTTGTGTGGAATCAATGCTTGCGGCGAAGGATGGAAGTATTCTTCGGCCTGTTTGACGAAAAGCTTTGTGATGGCAAGACGATTCTCCCTGCTCATTGGCGACCGGTGGTGCCGCCGTTCTTCGACCACGTGTCGCACATCGGAACCTTTTGGAGTTTGATCGTTCTGGGAGCAATCTATGTGCTATACTCGATCAGGTACATGAATGTGCTTGCTAATTAACCTGGAAATGTGGCAATGGAACAGACTTCGCGAGGATCTCTACTTTGGGAGAAGACTATTTTCTGCGACGTACGGGTTTCTTTGTGGCTTTCGTACACATTCGTGGGTCCTCCAAGGGAGTGCAGGACCGCAGCGGCCAGCCGGATTCGGAAGGTTCAATCGAGTAATCACGGCCCCAAACAGCGCCGGGCAAGCCAGCGCGTGCGGAGTGGGTGGGGCTTTGTGGTGGTCAATAGTTGAACCGTATCCCTCGCTTTCGCAAGTCCGGCGGGTGGCCCCGACGGCTTCCCTGTCGGGATGCCAGCGACAGAAGACGTTTCGGTGACCGTCAATTTCGCTTGCCACGCGACTCGTTAGACCGCCGACTGTTGCGGCGAGTGCTTCAGAATACGTACCTACGACCAGTTGTCCGTGTGACTCGCAGCGTTCCGGCCTGTGGGGCCCTGCCGGAATCGACGTAGCTGCGCCAAAATGGGCGATACGCGCGGCAAAACCGCGTTTCTTCCTTTACCCACAGATTGGGGATGACGCCCTGAGCGAGGGAAGGGTCTCCGCTCGGAGCGCGGGCGCTGATATTGCTGCCGCGCTGCGCTTTCAACAAGGCCATGGGTTTGGTACAATAGACAACATATGAAGGAGATTCGCACAATGAGCGGACTGGTTGTCGACGGGGCGACTGGCGAGAAGCTGGCTAAAGCCGAAGGAATGCTGCCGATCTGCGACCGCTCGGGCAAGGTCCTCGGCATCTTTCAGCCGTTCTACCAACCCAAGGACAGCGAAGAGGCCAAGCGCCTCTCGCCGTTTTCGGACAAGGAGATTGAACGGTTGCGCACCCAGCGTGGCGGTCGCCCGCTGTCGAAGATTTGGGAAGGTCTCGACCAAGAGGCCAGCCAGTGAGGTTTACCGTCCTCTGGACACCATCGGCCGAGCGGCAGCTTGCCCAGTTCTGGCTCGACGCCGATGATCGCGGTGTCCTCCGCGACGCCGCGGATCGCCTGGATACTGCTCTGGCCGAACAGGCCGACTCGCTTGGCGAGTCGCGTTCGGACAACGTGCGGATCGCGTTTGCCCCGCCACTGGCCATTGAGTTCGAGGTGCTCGAAGAAGATCGGACCGTTCACGTCCTGGGCGTTTGGTCCTTCACCCCGCCACGGCCGACGAACCAACCCGAGTAAATCGGACGTTGCGAAGCCGCAAGCGGCTGAATGCGAGACTTTCGATCTATCAGTAATTGAACGCAACCTCTCGCTTGTGCAACTCGACCGCCAGGGCCGATGCCGAGGTGAATTGCACCGCATCGAACCCGACGGCCCGGGCGCCGGCAACGTGGCCGGCCATGTCGTCGGTGTAGAAAATATCGCCGGGCTCCACGCCGGCTAGTTTGGCAGCGGCACGGAATACCGCCGCGTCGGGCTTGGCCGCCTTCAAGCGGCAGCTTAGGGCATGGACCTCGAACGCATCGGCAATCACCTGATACCGGCTCCGGCAGTACTCCCAATGGCTCTCGCAAGTGTTCGACAGAACACCCAGGCGATGGCCGGCCCGAAGTAACTGGGTAACCACGGGCAACATGCCGGCATTCAACTCGAAGATATCGCTTCCGGCCCGTTTCAATGCGTCGTAATCCGGCCGAGTGCCCGTCTGATCGCAAAAAGCCTCATGGAACTGACGGGCGGTGAGTTGGCCGGTCTCGTACCGCCGCTGCAATTTGCCCTCGAACAGGACATCCGCCACCCGGGCCGCATCGATACCGGCCACTTCGCCCATCTGCCGGCACATCCGGTCGATGCTGAAGTCAACCAGGACCTTGCCGAGGTCGAAGTACAGAAATTTCGGCGGCATCATGCCCCTGTTGATTGAAGAGCGTAGGGTGGGGGGGGGGGGGGGGGGGG
>JAUWJC010000074.1 GCA_030607895.1 Pirellulales bacterium | reverse complement strand
GAATACCGGTGGAAAAAGGGGACAGGCACCTCGCGGCTACGGTTTTCCCGCACTTCCGGCCGATATCTGCGGGGAGTCCGAAATCGGAGCCAGTCCCCATTTTCCACTGACCGCTTACAGTTTGAGTCATTTAGAATCCAGACATGGCCAATCGCAACAACCACTACGAGGCGGCGTTCGAGGAGTACTTGCGAGCGCGCCGACTGCCGTACGTGGCGGTGGATGAAGCACGGCGGAGCCTGCTTTCCGACGGCCGGTCGATCAAAAGCCTGGATTTTATCGTCTCCTCACCCACCGAAACCACCTGGCTGGTCGACGTTAAAGGACGCCGGTTTCGTTCGGGAGACGGGCAAAATCAATACTGGAAGAACTGGTCGCCCCGCGAGGATCTTCAGAGCCTTGCCCGATGGGAGGAGCTTTTTGGCGAATCGTTTTGCGGTCTGTTCGTTTTTGCCTACAACATAGTGGGCGATCGGGCACCGGTGTCGGCCGAGCGGCTTTTCGAGCACCGCGGGGGGCTGTATGCCTTTGTCGCCGTTCGATTGGCGGACTATGCCGACAGTACGCATCTGATTTCACCAAGCTGGGACACGGTGGCCATGCCAACGGCCGAATTCCGCCGTCTTGCCCGGCCGGTGGACGAGTTCTTGCTGGGTAGTGATTCAGCGTGAAGGTTTGCGCAACTCACGTTGACTCGGCCGGGGGCTGACTCTAGAATTCTTGCGAGTGTCGTAACTGCTTTGCCTATCAGCTTTTTCGGAATTCTCGGCGATGGAACAGCACGGTCTTAGCCAGCCGTCCGACGGGTCGTGGCTTATGCGGCTCGACCGATGGTCCGCGCTGCCGTCCTGGTTGCTATCAGTCACGTTGCACATGGCCATCTTGCTGGCGTTGGGTCTTATGCTCCGAATAGCACCCCGGCAAGGGGCTGCAACCGAACGGACCGCCGAGGTGGGTATCGTGCTGAAGCACCAAGACGGCGACGGCGAAGCGTTCCAGGGCCAGCCGGGTACGGCAGAAGCAACTGCTGCCAACCGGGCGGCCGACACCACCAGCCTGGAGGAATTACTAAGCGATCAGCCGCCGGTCGACCCGAGCAACGTTTTGCCGAAAGCCAGAGGCATAATTGGAGCCGGTGCGTTGGCCGACGGCGGCGTGGCCGGTGCCGGCGATGCGGCAAGCGGTCCACGCGGCCGTACCGGGCCGGGTAAGGGAGGGGCCCGGTTGCGGGTCTTCGGCGTCGAGGGGCAAGGCTACAAGTTCGTCTACGTCTTCGACCGCTCGGGCAGCATGGGCGGATCGGGCCGAAGCGCACTGGGCGCCGCCAAGGCTGAAATGCTGGCCAGTCTCGATAGCCTCGACACCAACCACCAGTTCCAAATCATCTTCTACAACGATCGTCCTTGGATTTTCAACCCCAGCGGCCGGCCGGGAAAACTGGCCTTCGGCAACGAGCGGAACAAAACGCTCGCCCGAAAGTTTGTCGGCTCGATCACCGCCGACGGGGCCACCCGGCACGAAGACGCCCTGAAGCTGGCCATCCGCTGGCAGCCCGATGTGATCTTCTTTCTGCCCGACGCCGACGAGCCGCGACTCTCGCCCCGGCAACTGGCCGAAATCCGTCGGATGGCCGGCGGGATAACGATCAACACGATAGAATTTGGTTTCGGTCCGCAATCCGACGCCGACAACTTTCTCGTCAAACTGGCCCGGCAAAATGGCGGACAACACGCCTACGTCGACATCTCCCGACTTCGGCCGACAAGAAGAAGGAACAACAGCCGATGATCGCCCGCCGACTGTTGCTCTTGATCGCAGCGTTTCTGCCGCTGGCCGGTTCGGCCGTTGCGGAGGCCCTGGTGATTATGTCGACCGGCGGGGGTGGCGTTACTAAGGTGGGCGGTCGGATTGTCGACTACACGGGCGAAGGGCTATTGCTGGAACTGGCCGGCGGTCGGCAACAGACCTTTCCCGCCGAAAAGGTCCTCAGTGTAAGCACGCAGTACGACCCCAAGCAGGTAGAAGCCGATGCATCGCTGGCAGCGGACGATTTCGCCCGGGCGTTGGCCTTGTATCGCCAGGCGCGAACGGCCGAAACACGTCCTTGGGTCCGGCGGCAGATCACCGCCCGGATGGTCTGGTGTTATCGGGGTCTGGGACAACCGGGGTCGGCGGGCGAGGAGTTCCTGCTGCTGATCCGCAGCGACCCGACCACGCCGTATTTCGACTGCATCCCGCTGGCCTGGATTCCGTCGCAGCCGTCGGCTTCGTTGGAAAGGGCCGCCCGGCAGTGGCTCGACCGTGCCGACATGCCGGCCGCCGTGCTCCTGGGCGCCAGTCACTTGCTGCCGACCGCCGTCCGAGCGACCGCACTTGCGCGACTCAAGCAACTGACGTCCGCCCGGGACCGGCGGATAGCCCAACTGGCCGTGGCCCAAATCTGGCGGGCGGCCGTCGTAACGGCCAACGATCGGCAATTGGCCGCTTGGGCTCGCACGATCGAGGAGATGCCCGAGTCGCTTCAGGCCGGTCCGTACTACGTCTTGGGTCTTGCCCGGGCGCACCGGCATCAATGGGAGGAAGCCTCGCTGGCACTGTTGCGAACACCAATTCTATTTACGCGCCAACGGCACCAAGCCGCCCAATGTCTGTTGGACGCGGGTCGTTCGCTGGAGAAGATCGACCGCCCGAAAAAGGCCGCCCGGCTCTACCGCGAACTGATCGACACCTATCCGGAAACCCGTTGCGTGGCCGAAGCCCGCGGCCGATTGGAGGAAATGGCAAAGGAATAAGAGTTGTAAAGCCGCGACCAGTGGTCGCGGAACTACAATATGGAATAACCCAAACTGTAAGGAGGGGAGTCCGAAAATGGGGACTGGCTCCGTCACGGGCTGGTTTTTTCGGGAGTTTTCGGCATGCCGACGGTGCCTGTCCCCTTTTTCGGACGGATAATGCCGAGCACCGTGGAAAAAAGGGACAGGCACCTCGCGGCTACGGTTTTCCCCGCAATTCGGGCCGATATCGGCACCGAGTTTTCAACACCCCAGTGCCAGTCCCCATTTTCCACTGACAGCTTACAGTTTGAGGAATAATAAGGAGACGACTTTGCGAAAAATCTCGCTCTGTGTTCTCGTGCTTTCCGCGTTGGTTCTGATTGGAATGTCACGTGCGACGTTCGCGCAACAGCCGGGCGCCTCGCCAGCCGACTCGCCCCAATCGTTTTGGGATATTCTTGCCGCGGGGGGACCCGTCGGCATGTTGATTATGTTGCTGTCGGTTGCCGCCATGGCGTTGGTAATCGAGCACATCATGACAATCCGCGCGGCCGTGCTGATGCCGCCGGGTTTGGGAAATGAGGTACGCGGGCTGTTATCGGTGGGCAATTTGGCGGGTGCCGATCAGGCGTGCCGGCAGAAGCCCGGTTTTCTGGCGTTTGTGGTGAAAGCCGGTTTGGCGGAGGCGGACGGTGGCTGGCCGGCAGTCGAGAAGGCCATGGAAGACGCCACCGCCGAACAGTCGGCTCGGCTGTTCCGCAAGATCGAGTACCTTTCGGTCATCGGCAATATCGCTCCCATGCTGGGCCTGTTGGGTACGGTGATCGGAATGATCTTCGCCTTTCGCGAGGTGGCCAACACGCAGGGCGCCGCCCGAGCGGCCGATCTGGCCGAAGGGATCTACCTGGCCTTGGTCACCACGGTGGAAGGGCTGATTGTGGCCATTCCATCGCTGGCCGCGTTTGCCGTGTTCCGCAATCGGGTGGACCAGTTGGTGGCCGAGGCGGCATACGTTGCCCAACATGCGTTCGCTCCGCTGAAACGCGGCCAAACGGCAAACCGCCCGAAAGGGCAAACTCCGCCACCGGTTGGAGGACGGCCCTGATGCGCGTGGCGACCAACCTATCGCGCGAGAGCCTGGGATTCAACATGACGCCCATGATCGACGTTGTGTTCCTGCTGATCATCTTCTTCCTCGTTTCCAGCCACCTGGCCCAGCAGGAAATCCAGTTGGAGTTGGACCTGCCGTCCGCCACAAGCGGCCGGCACATCGACCAGGACGACGTCCGCCGCGTGGTCGTCAAGGTGCTACCCAATAAACGCCCCGAGGGCCGGATCATGGTGGGTGGGAAACTGATGAATGCCGACCAGTTCGCTCGAATGATCGGCTACGAGAGCAAGCGGTCGGGCCGCCAGTTGGAAGTACGCATCCGTAGCGACCGCAGGGTTCCCTATCGGGTAATCGAGCCCATTATGGTTGCCTGCGCCCGCTCGGGCGTGTGGAACGTTACGTTCGCCGTAATAGCAGGGAAATAGTTATCAGTTATCAGTTATCAGTTATCAGTTATCAGTTATCAGTGGTCAGTTATCAGTGGTCAGTGGTCAGACAACACCCGAGAACAGAAACTGATAATGTCCCTGGTTCCCAAGCTCCAGCTTGGGAACCAAGCCACTTAGGGGCGCGTGGCAAGCCAGCGCCGGTTCCCAAGCTGGAGCTTGGGAACCAGGGGATAACTGACAACTGACAACTGCTAACTGACAACTCAATCATGCGACTACCTTCGTATCACCATCGCCAGGGCGGGCGGCTCGACGTGAAGATGACGCCGATGATCGACGTGATCTTCCTCCTGTTGATTTTCTTCGTCTGTACGGCCAGCTTCCAGGCGGTCGAGGAGATTCTACCGACCAACCTTATTCTACCCGGCTCGATTGCCGCCGATGTACCCCTCGATCCCGAGTTGGAAGACCTCGACGAGATCGTGGTCAAAGTCCTCTGGCACGACGGCCGGGTGAGTTGGCAAATCAACCGCCGCGACTACGGCCGGCTCGACCAGGTCCGCGCCGTGCTGGCCGCGGCGGCCCAAGTAAAAATCGATCTGCCGGTAATACTCGACGTCGACCCGGATGTGCCCCTGGAAAACGTGATCGACGTCTACGACCTTTGCCGCCGGATCGGCCTCGAAAAAGTCCAATTCGCGGCATCGGCCGAAGTGTAATGCTCGCAACCACTGGTGGCACAATAACTTACGTTGACTACCCGGAAGATTTTTGCTAGCATGATTGCACTTCACTCAGGCTTGTGTGAAAATACAGATAGAGGGCAGTGTGTAGTAACGAAAAGACGCACCAGTAAAAGAGTCATACACCGTGGCGGATTGAACCGAAGCAGGTTCTGATCGCGAGAAATTGAACATTTGGGTCTGCGCGGGGGCAAAGTTGCTCCCACGGGAACGACAGATGGCTCTCGAGCAGCAAAGAAAGCACAAGTACTATCGAATACACCGGTATCTGGACTGGGTTGCTGGAGTTGGCAAGCCACGGTTTTACCAATGGATTCAGTACTGTTCCAGAGTGGGCTTCCTTGCAGCAGTTGGTTTCTTGGCCCTGATTCAGTTTTGCGATCCTCAAGGACAACAGCTACCCGATTGGTGGACAGCACTGCTTGGCTGGATTCATCAACGACGGTTTGCATTTGCAGTAATCCTCCTGCTTGCCCAGGCAGTATTGCAAGTACTCATTTGGACTGCGAATTGGCTAAAATCGTATGATGTCAAGAAGCTTGAAAACATCTTGGACAACGTAGTCGCAAGTCACTTCACGAATCAGGACAAATCGGACCACATTTACCGGGCAACGTTATTCAAGGTGCGCTCATGGCCATGTTGCGGCAAGTGGCTTGGCATAGTTGCCCGTTCTGGAACACGCTACTCGCGGAAGAGAACAGTCTTCTCGATCAACCCAAACACGAAGAGATACAATACGGGCATCGCCGGAGAATGCTGGAGGCGCGATGGGCAAACGGTCATTCTGGAAATACCCGTGCCGAAAGGCAACTCCTTGGCTCAAGGTGAGAGTGACGATTACAAAAAGAGCGGTTACTTGGATGGTATCGAGTTGGGCCTCATGAATGTCAAAGCCACGGTATTCATGGCAACAGGCATTCGAGTAGGCGGAAAGGTGTGGGGTATTCTGGTGCTCGACAGCACGGACCCGAAACAACAACCAAAATCGAAGCCACAAGAGCGACGTTCCACAGAAGCACTTGAATTCGCTGCTGTTGCACTCGGTCAATTGGCATCATAAGCGCAGGGAGTCCATTATGGAACGATATATTTGGATCAACCCCGATCGATTGCTTAAAGCTCATTCTAAAGAGACGGTTGAAGGAATCGACCTTATTGTTGAACTGTCGCCATATGACGCCCCAAAAGCTATAGTGGGCAAATATGAAAAAGAGACGGGGTGTTTCCTTATCACCTTCGAGTATATTGACAAAGAAGCGGGAACGTCTAATTCTTATGATGAAGGAATAACTGTTTCACGAGGAAAACACAGTGGAAAGCTACTTGGCATCTCCATGCAAGTCAATCAATTGCCATTGGATAAAGCAGCCATCATTCATCTGAGGACCATCGTACGTAAGGCTCTGGATCAAATGGAAAGTGAACCTGGTAAAGGGCACCTAAATCATCGTATTGCCAAGCAGCTTCTCGACGAGGATCTCGAAAAACTGGTGGCCATGAAGTGAACTGTTGGTTACTGTTCGCTTCCTCGCGCCGAGAGGAAGTCGCGCTGGTGACTGGCGACAAATCGAACGCTAGCTGTCAACGGAATACGGGGTTGGCAACGGCAGTTTTTCAGTCCGCAGTCGTCAACGCTGGCTCTTTTCTTCTGGCGGCGCTAATCACCCAGGCCGCCGTCGCCGGCGATTCCAGTGATCGGCGGTTTTTGGACGGGCTGCGCGAGCGAGGGCTGTTCCAGCTTGCGGAAAAGTACTGCCGCGATAGGCTGGCGGAAACGGACCTCGCACCAGAGCGGCGGGCGGAACTTGTGATCGGGTTGTCGCGGAGCCTGGCCCAACGGGCGGCAGGCTCGCCGCCGGAAGAACGCCCAGCCCTTTGGCGACAGGCCCCACAGGTGGTCCACCGGTTCGCCCAGCGGCATCCGCAAGACTCTCGGCTCCTGCTGGTCCGCCTGCAAGGAGCACTGGGGCTGTTGGCCAGGGGTGAATTGGTCCGGCAGGAAGGCCAGCTTGTGGCCGACAACCGGCTGTTTGTCAACGAGGCGCGGACCCAACTCCGGACGGCAATCGGACAATTGCACGAGCTTGCCGGCGAGGTTGGCACTCGGTTGCAAGGTCGCAATCGTCCCGGCGGCCCGGCAACCGGTCGCGGCCAATCGGATCGGCCGAGCCATCAATTGACGGCCCATGAACTGGCGTCGCTCCAGAAGAACATCCAATACCAGCTCGCCCGGGCGCTTCGCAATCAGGGCCAATGCTACGGTAGCGACAGCTCGGACCGGGCCAACTCGCTGACACAGGCCGTGCGGTTGCTCGACCTGCTGGCCGGGCTCGACTCGACCGATCCGCTCTCCTGGAAGAGCCGCATCGACCAGATCGTTTGCTACCGGCTGCTGGCCGATTACCCGACGGCCGGACAGAAGCTCGACACACTCTTCCAGCAGAAGCCGCCGCCGGAAATTGCACTGCGTGCTCGGGCCGAGCAGATACGCCTGGCGCTGGCGACCGGCCGGTTATCCGATGCAATCGCGGCACTCGAAAAAGGGACCAGGTTTAATTTGCCGGAACGGCCCGGAGGGTGCTTCGCACAAATTAAACCTGGTCCCTTTTTCGGCTCGGCCGAGTTGGACTACGCCCATCTGGAAACCTACCTGGCCGCATGGCGCGGGGCCACCGAGGCGAAAGACAGCCAGCAAGCCGGCAAGTGGGAGAAGAAGGCGACCGAAATGGTGCGCCTGATCGAACGCCTGCACGGGCCGTACTGGGCACGTCGAGCCGAGATGCTGCTGGCCGGCTACGTCCGCACCTCGCCCGAGACGGGTGACCTCGAAACGCTAGTCCGGGCCGCGGAAAGCTCTTACCGCAGCGGGAGGTTCGACGACGCGACAGTCGCCTACGATCGGGCCCGGGTGCTGGCTTCAAAGAACGGCGCCGCGGCTCGTGCGTTCCAATTGGGATATGTAGCCGCCACAATCGAGCACCGGCGCAACCGGCATCCGCAGGCGCTGGAGCGGTATCGCCAACTGGCCTTGTCCATGCCCGACCAGACCAAGGCCCCCGAGGCGCACCTATTGGCAATCCACCATGCGTCCCGGCTCGCCAAGCAGCAGTCGCCCGGCTCGCTCGATCAATACACGGCCCTCCTGCATGAACACCTGGACAAGTGGCCCACGGACGCCAGTGCCGATCGGGCTCGCTGGCAGTTGGGACGATTGTATCAGCACCAGCGCGATTGGCAGGGCGCGATTGCCGCCTATCGGGACATCTCGCCGAACGACCCCGAGTATTCGAAGGCAGTGGCTACAACAGGCCAATGCTACGAGGCGTGGCTTGCCAAGCGGAAGGCGGCCGGTGAACCTACCGACAAGATCGCCACGGAGGCTGCCGGCTGGTTCGAGTCGCTCACCATCGGGCCCCAGCGGCGTCTGCCCGAGTGCTGGAGCCAGCGCGCACGGCAGCGTCTCGACCGCATCAATGCCCGGGCGTTGGCCGATGCCGGTCGAACCGATGAGGCGCTCGAGCAGTACGTGTCTTTGTCGAAGAAGTTCCCCCACGACGACCAGCTTCAGGAGGCACACGCCGAGTTGTTGTCGAGCCGTCAGGACCGAGCGTCGCTTGAGGCCGCGCTTTCCAAGTGGCGCGAGCTTGAGAAGAGATTGCCCTCCGGCAGCGACCGCTGGTTCCGCGCGAAGTACTCGGTGGCCCTGTTGCACTACCGGTTGGGTAACCGCAAGCAAGCCGCCAAGATCGTCACGCTTCTGAAGGTCCTGCACCCGGAACTGGGCGGACCGGCGATGAAGCGGCAATTCGTAGAACTGTTGCGGTGTTGCGAAGGCCCGGGAAAGTGAATCGTCAGCCGCTTGCGGCTTCGCAACTTTGATTAGTCGGCCTTGACTCGTTTGGCCATAATCCGTACCGTTTAGCCTATGGGGGCCCAAGCCCAGTTGGAGTGCTATTCCATGAGTTCAACTGCCAATCGACAACCCAATCAAGATACATCGGAACCGGCCCCCAAAGGGGTTCCGCTGCTGGATCTGGGCCGTCAACATGAACCGCTGATGGACGAGATGGCGGCCGCGCTTGCCCGGGTGTGCCGGTCGGGATGGTTCGTGCTTGGGCCGGACGTGTCTGAATTGGAGAAAAACATATCGGCCTACTGCCGCGTGGAGCATGCCGTCGGGTGTGCCTCGGGCAGCGACGCCCTGCTGTTGGCCTTGATGGCCTGCGGGGTAGACCGGGGCGACGAAGTGGTCTTACCCAGTTTCACTTTCTTCGCTACTGCCAGTGCTGTCACCCGATTGGGGGCTAAGCCCGTCTTTGCAGACATCGACCCGGTAACTTTCAACATCGATCCGGCGGCCATCGAACGGCTGCTCAGGCCGGTTACTCGGGCGATTCTACCGGTACATTTGTTCGGCCAGTGCGCCGACATGGACACCATCTGCTCGATCGGCAGAGCCGCCCGGATTCCGATAATCGAAGACGCCGCCCAGGCGATTGGGGCCGAACTGGACGGCCGCCGAGCCGGATCAATGGGCGAAATCGGCTGCTTCAGCTTCTACCCCACCAAGAACCTCGGTGGCGCCGGCGATGCCGGCATGATCACCTCGAATAGCGACGAGTTGGCCGATCGGTTGCGGCTGTTGCGTGGGCACGGGATGCGGCCGCGGTACTATCACGAAGTTGTGGGAATCAACAGCCGGTTGGATTCGTTCCAGGCGGCCGTGCTGAACGTGAAACTACCGCACCTGGACCGCTGGACCACCATGCGACAGACCAACGCCGCCCGCTATGCCGAGATGTTCACTGCCGCGGGCCTGGACGGCACGTTGGGCTTGCCGCAATCCGCGCCCGGACGCCGGCACGTCTGGAATCAGTACGTGATCCGGGTTCCCGATGGGCGCCGCGCCGCATTGCGCGAGCATCTTACCGAAACGAAGATCGGCACGGATATCTATTATCCCTTGGGACTTCACCAACAGCGGTGCTTCAGCTACCTCGGCTACAAACGGGGCGACTTGCCGGAGACGGATCGCGCGGCCGAAGAAGTGCTGGCGTTGCCGATCTTCCCGGAGCTTACCGCGGACGAGCAGCAGACGGTTGTCGACCGGATTGCCGCGTTTTTCAAGTCTTCCTCGGGCGGTCACCCGCTCCCCCGGCCGAAGTTCCTCAAACATCCGGCCGCTCGCAAGCGTCTGGGCCGAAAAAGGGACCAGGTTTAATTTGCCTGAACGGCCCGGAGGGTGCTTCGCACAAATTAAACCTGGTCCCTTTTTCGGCTCGCAAAGCGCGACTTGCACCCAATCAGTCTTCGAACTGTTCGCGTTTGGGGCGGTCCCTTCGCCGGCTCATGTGGCAGACGACGAGCATTCCCAGCGCGATTCCCATGATCGTCAGGAAGTAGGACAGCGCCCAGGCCTTTCCGCCGCTGGATGGTTCCTTCGCCGCCTCTTGCGCCCAGACGGTTGTCTGCCCGGCCGTCCAGATGCTCGCCGTCACGGCCAAGAGCCTGGCTCTTTGCCAGATCAGGTTGAGTCGATTCATCTTACGTTTCCTATTCGCCAAACGGCGTTTGCATGGTCCCGGGGGTTCGCTACGCTCGAGCACTGAGCATCCGACAATATCGGCAATTGTAATCCAGAATGGTCCAGTTGTGAACCCAGTCCCCTTGAAAAGTGCAGGTATGGAAGACGTGGTTAGCAGCGGGCTCTGTCAAGCGAGGCAAGTACGGTATCGACGATCCGGTCCGTGTCGAATTGCTCGGCGGCCAGGGCGGCCACGCCGGGGCGGTCGAGTTCGTGGCAGTCTTCGACGGCCTCGATGCAGGCGGTCGCGTCGAGCCGGTCCAGGAAAATACCGGTACGGCCGTGCTGGATGAACGGGGCGCCGGTTGGAATCCCGACGGCGGGACAGCCGGCCAGAGAAATCTCGGCCAGGGCCAACGGGCCGCGATCGTCGTCCGATAGATACACGCACGCCCGGGAGCGCCGTGCGGCGTCGAACAACTCGCGGCGTCGATAGCGGCCGTAGCGGATTACCAACGAGCGCCGGTACGTGCGTCGCAACCGGGCAAGGAGCCGATTGCGATATCCGCTCTTGGCGTAGACCAGCAGATCGTATTCAGGCGATAACGGCCCGCCCGGCTTCGGGTCGATTGGATAGGGCCAAATGACGATCGGTGCGTGATTGTTCGGGCGGCGGTGCTTTTCGATCAAACGCCGATACCAATCGGATTCGGTAAACATGAGCCGGCAGCTTGCCGCGTTTAGGATCTCACGTTCGGCCGGCACGCGGCACGGTTGCCGACTGTTGTCGAAGAGGATGTTCGGCCCGACAACGAACGGCCGGCCGTTGGCTCCGCACATTGCCGCCGCCGCTCGATCCAACCAGCACCAGAACCAGGGGATTTCACCGTCCTCGAGCGGACCGCCGATGGCAAGCCAGTCGAGCGGCCGTGCCGAAAGGGCTTTCTGCAGGGCGAACTGACCGTTCCACGGTCCATGGTTGCCTGGACAGTCGACCGCGCGAATGAGTCGGATGTTGGACATGCGTCTTAGGGCCCGCGAAAAAACAACTTGATCAATTGGGTGGCACGTCCCTGAGGAACGAAGGGCGTGTTGAGCCGAGCGCCCACGCCCTTCGCTGCGCTCAGGGACGTGCCACCCT
>JAUWJC010000350.1 GCA_030607895.1 Pirellulales bacterium | reverse complement strand
TTACCACACAACACCACCCAGAACATAGGGTACGGCGTGGACCTTGCGAGGTCAAGCTCCCCCTTTTTTCCCTTGCCCATTCTGATCTTAGCCGATCTACTTGGGCTTATGAATGAGGACTATCGCGCCCGGCGAGCGACGATCATGGGCCTGGGCCACTTTGGGGGCGGCCTGGAGGCTGCCGAGTGGCTCGCCTCCGAAGGCGCCCGGGTTACCGTGACCGATTTGGCCGATGCCCGGGCGCTGAGCGAATCGCTGGCCCGCCTGGCCGACATGGTGCTGGCCGACAAGCCGATCGAAGCGCTGCCCAAAACGTTCCATTTGGGCGGGCATCGCGAAGAGGATTTTCGCAATGCCGACCTGGTGGTGGTAAACCCCGCGGTTCGGCCCGGCAATCGGTTCGTCCGGCTCGCCCGCGAGTCGGGCGCCCGAATAACCTCCGAACTCGAACTGTTCATCGAGCATTGCCCGGCCAAAATGATCGGCGTGACGGGCAGCAACGGGAAATCGACCACGGCGGCCATGATCGGTGCTATTTTGGGGGCCGCCGGCCGGACGTGCTGGCTGGGAGGAAACCTCGGCGGCAGCCTGTTGTCGAAACTCGAACGGATGCAGCCCGACGACTGGGTAGTGCTGGAAATCAGCAGTTTTCAGCTTTGGCGGCTCGCGCCCGGCGTGCCGATGCCCGAAATCGCGGTAGTCACCGGCTGTTCGCCGAATCACCTCGACTGGCACGCCGATTACGCCGATTACGTGGCCACCAAGCAGCAGATTCTGCTCCGCCAGACGCCGGAAGACGCAGCCGTGCTGAACATGCATGATGCGGAAGTAGCCGGCTGGGAATCGCTGGTCCGGGGTAGATGTCTGCCGCCCGTTGGGTTGGACGAGATTCCTCCGCTTGAGGTGCCTGGCAGACACAATCGGATCAATGCGGCCTGCGCGGCCGCCACTGCGCTGGAGGCGGGCTGCTGTTGGGCATCGATCCGAAAGGGACTTACCGAATTCCGCGGACTGCCGCAGCGGATCGAGCGGTTCGCCATGCTCGATGGCCGCCGTTTCTACAACGATTCGGCCGCCACCACGCCCGAATCGACAATCGGGGCGCTCGAGGCCGTGTCGGAGCCAGTTTGGCTATTGGCGGGCGGGAAGGACAAGGGGCTCGATTTCGGCGATCTGGCGGCCGCTATTGTGGAAAATGCACGCGGTGCCGCTTTTTTCGGATCGGTCGGCCGGCTGTTGCACGATTGGGTGGCAGGTCAGTCACCCACGTTTTCTTGCACAATAACCAAAACACTCGACGAGGCACTGCGCTGGTGTTGGCAACACTCGCATCGCGGAGACGCCATCATGCTTTCGCCCGCTTGCTCCAGTGTCGATCAATTCCAGAACTACCGACAGCGTGGTGAGAGGTTCGTCGAGTTAGTCCGCGCTTTGGAAAGTCGTGGCAGTTGAAATTGCTATTGACAGCAATCCTAGCATTGCTATAAAAGCAATTGTGTTGTGAATGATCTTCGGATCAGTTGCAGCATCAACCTCGAGGCCGACGGCTGTGAAATCTCCTTGGCGGAGACTTTCGCGGCGCTGGGAGTCGTCACCTCGGGGTTTTTTGTGCGCACATGTTGAACCCTGGCTGGCATTAACGGTACTTCTTGTATAATGGCTCCCAGTGATGGAATCCTCTAATGGAATAAGGAACTCGCTATGAAGATTATCCATTATGAAGGGGGCGAGTCGGCCCCGGTCGAGACCGAGGGGGCCACCGGCTGTAGTGTCCGTTGGCTGATCGGCGAAGCGGACGGGGCGCCCAATTTCGACATGCGGCAGTTCGAGGTTGCCCCGGGCGGGGGCACGCCCAAGCACTCACAAGCCCACGAGCATGAAGTCTTTGTGCTGGAAGGCACGGGCGTGGTGCTCGATGGCGACATCGAGCGCCTGTTGGAGCCCGGCATCGTGGTCTACGTGCCCCCCAAGGAGCCGCACCAATTCCGCAACACGGGCACAACGCCCCTGAAGTTCCTCTGCCTGATTCCCCGACTGGCCTGAAGAGGTCAGAAGTCGGAGGTCGGAAGGGGGAAGGCGGAAGGGGGAATTCAACCGCTTGCGGCTTCGCAACGTCCTAAATCAGAAATCCCAAATCAGAAATCAAAAATCAAAAATCAAAAATCAAAAATCGTCCGGCTGCGCGATGAAATTCGCCGTCACGACCGGAAATACTACGTCGAGGCCGCACCGGAGATCAGCGACCTCGAGTACGACCGGCTGTTGGAGCAGCTCGCCAGGCTTGAAGCAGAACACCCCGAGTTGATCGTACCCGACAGCCCGACACAGCGGATCGGCGACCGGCCAGTCGAGGGGCTCAGACAGGTAGAACATCGCCTGCCGATGCTCTCGATCGACAATACCTACAGCATCGAGGAGCTGCAAAAGTACGGCGATCGGACGGCCGGGCTCCTGCCGGGTGAGCCGATCGAGTGGGTTGTCGAGCTAAAAATCGACGGCGCGGCCGTCTCACTGCTCTACGAGGACGGACTCCTCGTCCGTGGTCTCACCCGGGGTAACGGCCGCGTGGGCGACGACATCACGCACAACATCCGCGCAGTCAAAGGCGTGCCGCTGCGGCTGACCGGCACCGACGTGCCGGCGGTGCTCGAGGTCCGCGGCGAAATCTACATGGCCAACTCCGACCTGGTGCTTCTGAACGAAGCACAAAAACAGAAGGGAGAACCGCCCTTTGCCAACACCCGAAACGTGACGGCCGGAAGCATCCGCCTGCTGGACCCGCGGATTTGTGCCGACCGCCGACTGCGGTTGTTCTGCCATGGGGTGGGTCATGTCGAGGGGCTTCGCTCCCGAACACACATGGATTTTCTCGACGAGCTGCGCGCTTACGGCCTGCCGGCAACTCCCATGGTCGAGCGTTTCGATTCCTTCCCGGCGGCGGTGGAACACTGCCTGGAGCTGATCGAGCGGCTGCACGAACTGGACTTCGAGATCGACGGGCTGGTATTGAAAGTGAACCGGTTCGATCAGCGCCAACGGCTGGGTAGCACGGCCAAGAGTCCCCGTTGGCTGATCGCCTACAAGTTCGAGAAGTACGAGGCAACCACCCGGCTGAACAAGATTCGCGTCCAGGTGGGTAAGACCGGGGCAATCACCCCGGTGGCCGACCTGGAGCCGGTCGAGTTGGCCGGCACAATCGTCAGCCGCGCCAGCCTGCACAACGCCGACGAGATCGAACGCAAAGATACCCGGCAAGGCGACGTCGTGGTGGTGGAGAAGGCGGGCAAGATCATCCCGCACATTGTCCGAGTGGAAAAGCACGAGCGAAGAGCGGGTCTACCCCGGTTCGTCTTCCCCAGCGAATGCCCCGAGTGCGGCACTTGTCTGGTCAAGGACGAAGGGGGCGTCTACATCCGCTGCCCCAACCTCAAGTGTCCGGCCCAACTCAAGGAACGAATCCGCTACTACGCCAGCCGCAACGCCATGGACATCGAAGGGCTGGGTGAGGTGCTGGTCGACCAACTGGTCGATGGCGGGCTGGTCGCCAGCTATGGCGACCTGTACCGGCTGAAGTTGGACCAGTTGATGGGCTTGGAGCGGATGGGCCGGAAGTCGTCGGAAAATCTGCTTGCCGGAATCGAGGCCAGCAAAGAGCGTGGCCTGGCCCGGCTGCTCGGCGCGCTGTCTATCCGTCACGTGGGCACACGGGTAGCCGTGGTATTGGCCCAAAACTTCGGCTCCATCGGGGCCTTGTTGGACGCCGACGTCGAGAAACTCGGCACGATAAACGAAATCGGCCCAATTATCGCCGAAAGCGTCCACGACTACCTGCACGGCCCGTTTGGCCGGGAAACTATCGACGATCTGAAGTCGCTGGGCGTGCAAATGGAATCGACCGCCCGGGGCGTCGAGGGAGTCAAGGTTCTGGAAGGCAAGACGCTGGTCGTCACCGGCATGCTGACAAAACACACCCGCGACCAGATCAACGAGCTAATCACCACCCACGGCGGCCGGGCCGCATCCAGCATATCGAAAAAGACCGACTTCCTGGTGGCCGGCGAGAAAGCCGGCAGCAAGCTGAGCAAGGCCCAACAACTGGGCGTAACGGTGCTCACGGAGGAGGAGTTCGAAGAGCTACTTTTGCGAGAATAGCCGCTTACGGCTTCGCAACCTGAGCGAATGGTCAGGTAACCTCCAGCATCTTGTTCGCGTAGTCCCTACCGCACGTCGGAGGAGGCAAAGGCTTTCCTTCTTTCTTGTAGGTGTCGATAGCCTCCTCGACGAGCCGGCAGATCTCGGCAAACACTTCCTCCTCGCTGTCCCCATGGCAACCGCCGTAGAACAGGCCGGGACAGCTTCCGACAAAGCACTGATCCTCTTCAGACCATTCAACGATCTTGACGTATCGGGCGCTCTGTTTCATTTCTTCGATTCCTCTACGGCGATTCTAACGGATTTGACATGGTAATGCTTGGCATCATCACCTGGTTTCCCGGAGATGGTAACCAATTTCGCAACTCTCGGATGGACGAAGTTTTTATGGTCGCCCTTTCCGCCTCGATTTGCGAATCCGGCTGCTTCAAGCTCTCTTATGAGGTCTCTGATCTTCTTGCCCATTCAGGTTGCTCGGTTTGTACTGCTGGAGGTTGCCTAATGTTGAGTTAAGCCGCGTACGGACCATTCCGTGGCAGTTGTAACCATCAATCACGTTTCCATCTTCACTGCATGTCGAACAATCACCGCAGCAGTACGTCGGCTTCAACGACTGGTTAGGCTGGATCAACACAGTTTGGCCGCAATTTATTTTTTGAGGGCCCGGTTTCCCGGGCCCCGTGGATACTACCGCTGAGTCTGGCCCAGTTTCAAATCCATATAAGCTATATCAGGAAGAACTCTGCATGTCAAGGAAGGCGGATTCAGTGTGCGGACGCTTGTTCGGCTTTGCCGTGTTTCTTGATGATTGCCAC
>JAUWJC010000063.1 GCA_030607895.1 Pirellulales bacterium | reverse complement strand
TTGTCCCGAATTTCATACCCATCGACGCCAAACAGAACAGGCTACGCTCCACCCACTTCGCGAGTTGCTAAACGACTATCACCCAGCCCAGCTTGCCGCATAGCCTTGCGGATCACAGGTTACGCTCTTTGGAGAGGGCAAGACGGACGTGGGCGCGGATTGCGACGAACTGCAACGACCGGACAAAGGCGTGGTTCCGATTCTGGTGCATACTCTTTGCGGAAACCCGGATCGGATGCGAACACGGTCCCACGGAAAGCTCTCTATGATGGAGCGACTTTCCGACAGTCTAAAGGACGATGATACCGCAAGCTGGCTGACAAGAAGGGTCAGATTCGCGAAGCAGCAGGCGCGCGACAACGGATCGGCAGCGGCCGTTTTTGTCGTTGACTCGGACGGCTTCTATACCAAGACCAGAGACAATCTGAGTGAAGGGCGTGATTCCGTGCTGCCGGAGTTCCCCATGGCCGTGGGTGTGGCCCATCCGTGCATTGAAGCCTGGTTGCTGAGCGATTCGGCGGCGATTCGGCGTGGATGCGACCTGCCCGAAACTCCGCCCGTACCCGCCGAGCCGGAGAAGCGGCCTGCCCCATGCCAAGACCGGAAGCGGAATCCGAAGACCGTCCTGGCCGCGGCAGCCGGATCGAAAAAAGGAGACCTGTCGGCGAAGGAAAAGGATCGGATCGTCAAGGCAATGAACGACATGAACCTCCTACGCAAGCGTTGCCCGGAGGGCTTCGCGCCGTTTGCCGGCGAGGTCCAACAGTACATAGCCCCACTCTTCCCTCAGCCCCCGGCTCTGCCGGGGGACGCGTGACGCCGGGAAGGCCTACAGCGCTACGTGTCCCCCGGCAGAGCCGGGGGCTGAGGGACGTGAGAGTACCAATCCAACCACCAGCACGAGGACCCCGACATGAAAGTCGCTTACCTTACGGCACTGAGGCAGTTGGAGATTCGCGAACAGCCGACGCCGGAATTGACCGGGGCGGATGACGTGCTGCTGCGAATCGAACGGGTGGGGATTTGCGGGTCCGACGTGCATTATTTCGCCGAAGGTGGGATCGGCAACGACCGAGTGCAATATCCGGCCACTGTCGGGCACGAGTGTGCCGGGACGGTGGTCGAGGTCGGTGCGGCCGTCGAGCGGCTCAAGCCGGGCGATCGGGTGGCGGTCGATCCGGCAATCGTCTGCGGCCGGTGCGACCAGTGCCGGGCAGGCCGGGTCAATACGTGCCGCAACTTACAGTTCATGGGCTGTCCGGGCGAAGCGCCGGGCGCGATGGCCGAATATCGCACGGTGCCCGCCACGAACTGCCTGTCCATTCCCGACGAGATGTCCTTCGACCTGGCCGTACTGGCCGAGCCGCTTTCGATCGGCCTGCACGCGGTCAGGCTGGGGGAAGTGTATCCGGCGGCCCGGGTCGCCGTACTGGGGTCCGGACCGATTGGCCTGAGCGTGCTGTTATGTGCCAAGCTCAGCGCGCCGTGTACCGATTACATGACAGACCTGATCGAGAGCCGCCTGGAAGCCGCCCGCTCCCGCGGTGCCGACTGGACCGGCAACCCAAAGCAAGAGGACCCGAAAAAAGAGGATGTCGTCGAGGCGATCGGCCGGCGCGAGCAGTGGGGGCTGGACCTGGTGTTCGAGTGTTCCGGCGACCCGGCCTGCATCGACCAGGCGATCCGGCTGCTGACACCCGGCGGCACGCTGGTGTTGGTGGGCATTCCGCCCGCGGCGCGAGTCGACGTGGACATCCACGCCATGCGTCGCAAGGAGCTTGTGCTGAAGAACGTGCGGCGGCAGCGTGGCTGCATGGTCCCGGCACTCCGGCTGATAAGCGAAGACCGGTTCGACTTCCAACGCCTGCTAACCCACCGTTTTGCTTTGGAAGAAATCCAACAGGCCTTCGAGTTGGCGGCCGACTACGCCGACGGCCTGATCAAGGCGGTGGCCGATCTTTCATGAAAGGCATTCTGTTACTTGTCCGCAAAGGTGTGAACCGATATCATAACGCGGACGAGCCGCAACCATACAGGATTTTTAGCAGCTCCGAAATTGCCGCTTGCGGCTTCGCACGCTTTTGGTGCCGATGGCGTGGCGGTGCGAAGCCGCAAGCGGCTAAGTGTCGATCAGCCACCTCCACTTTGCGGAGTAACCGATGAAAGCGATCCTCTCGATAAGCCTGATTATTTTCGCCGGCTGCGGCAGACCGGCCGGTTCCGACGGGCAAGGCAAGGGTGTCGAAGATGGTGCCAAACCCGACGCCACCATCGGCGTATCGGTGTTGACGCTGACCAACCCCTTCTTCTGCGAACTGGCCGACGCCATGAAAAGCGAAGGGGCCAAGCACAACTTCGAGGTGATCGTCACCTCCGGCGAGTACAACGTGGCCAATCAAAAGAACCAGATCAACGACTTCATCGTCAAGCAGGTCGACGCCATTGTCCTCTGCCCCTGCGACTCCAGGGCGATCGGCACCTCGATCGGTGCGGCCAACGCGGCGGGCATTCCCGTCTTCACGGCCGACATCGCCTGCCTTGCTAAAGGGGTCAAGGTAGTCAGCCACGTGGCCACCGATAACCTGGGTGGCGGGCGCAAGGCGGCCGAGGCGGTGATCGAGATGCTCGGCGGGACCGGAAAAGTGGCCGTGATCGACTTTCCCGAGGTCGAATCGGTCATTCTCCGAACGACGGGCTTCAAGGAAGTGATTTCCAAGGCCCCGGGTATCGAAGTGGTGGGATACTGGCCCGGCGGCGGCGACCGGGGTAAATCGTTCAAGGCTGCCGAAGATATCCTCCAGTCGTACTCCGACCTGGATGGGTTCTTCGCAATAAACGATCCCTCGGGACTGGGTGTGGCGACGGCGGTGGAGAAGGCGGGCAAGAGCGACCGGGTGAAGATCGTCTCCTTCGACGCCCAGCCCGACGGCCGCAAAGGCGTAAAGGAAGGCAAGCTCTACGCGACGATCGTCCAGTATCCCGACAAGATCGGCCGCAAGACGATCGACGCAATCGTCCGATACATGGCCGGCGAAGAGGTCGAGCCCGAAATACTCATCCCCTGTACAATCTACCGCAAGGCCCATGCCGACGCCGATCCGACGTTGGCAGCCGACAAGGGGCAATAACTGAAAGCCGAAAGCTGAAAGCTGATAGCTGAAAGCTGATAGCCTAAGCCCATTCCATGAGATCATCCCGCTCTCATCCCGTCCTCTCGCGCTTCACGGCCAACTACGGCATGTTGGGTGTGCTGGCCGTGCTTTGCCTTTACTACTCGTGGGCCACGTTCCAAAGGCAGCATCCAACCGGCGACGACGCATCCCGCGTCCTGGCCCGAAAGCTTGCCCGCTCGGTCGATCAAAAAGCCAACGTGCTGATCGCCGCCAAGGAGTACGAAGACGACATCCGATTCGCCGAGTCGCTGGCCGCACGGCTTGAAGGGGACCGGTTCCACGTGGTGGAAAGCGTCAACGGCGAGCCGGCGGCTATCCGCGCGGCGATCGAGCGGTTGCTGGCTGCCGGGACGAAAATCGACGTGATCGCCACGCCCAAAAGCTCGCAACTACTGGCAACGAACCTGAAAAAACGCATTCCAGAGTTGGCAAACACGCAAGTCGTCGTGCCCGATGACTACTGGTGGCCCACTTTCCTGCTCGGCGGCAACCTGCTGGGCGTGGCCAACCGGATCGTGGTAATCGCCGTGATTGCGGTGGGCATGACGATGGTAATCATCACGGGTGGAATCGACCTTTCGGTGGGCAGCCTGCTGGCCCTTTCGGCCGTGCTGACAGCCAGGTTGATTGCGATTGCCGGCGGCATCGAGGCCACGCCGCCGGCGATGGTCTTCTGCTGCCTGGCGGCAATTGCCGTTTGCGCCGGCGTGGGTGCTTTTTCCGGGCTGATGATAACCGCCTTTCGGATTCCGCCCTTCATCGCCACGCTGGCAATGATGGAAGTGGCCAGGGGACTGGCCCTGATGATCACCAAAAGCCGGTCGATCTCCGACGTTCCCGGCTCCTTCGACTGGTTGGGGCTCGACGCCGACCTGCTCTCGGTCCCCAACGCCGTGATCCTGATGGCCCTGATCTATGCGGCGGCCCATTTCGTGATGTCGCGAAGCCGACTGGGCCGGTACATCTATGCCGTCGGCGGCAACCGGCAGGCCGCCCGGCTCTCGGGCATACCGGTCAATCGGGTCCTGATAATCGCTTACATCGTTTGCGGCGCCATGGCCGGGCTGGGTGGCGTTATCGAAACCTCGCAATTCACCAGCGGGGACCCCAAGTCCGGGCTGATGTACGAACTCTACGTGATCGCCGCGGTGGTCGTCGGCGGAACCAGCCTGGCCGGCGGCGAAGGAAAAATCCTCGGCACTCTGATCGGCGCCTTCATCATCGCCGTGATCCAAAACGGCATGAACTTGACCAACGTTGAAAGCTACACCCAGAAGGTAATCCTGGGATTGGTTATCCTCGGCGCGGTTCTGTTGGATACCCTGCGAAAACGTGGCTGGCGCAGGCTGGCCGGCGAGCAGTAGTCGGGGCTTAGTTGTGTTTAGCCCCGACGGCCACGTCGGGAGAAACTCCAGAAAGGAAACACGGCCATGAACTCCAGGAAACGAGTACTGGCCGCCCTGAACCATCGGGAGCCCGACCGCGTGCCGATCGATTTCGGCGCGCACCGCTCGTCGGGCATCGCGGCCATTGCCTATCGAAAGCTCCGCGAGGCACTAGGCCTGGAGCAACGGCCCGTCCGCGTCTACGACCCGGTCCAACAATTGGCCATCGTCGACGACGACGTTTTGGACCGCTTCCACGTCGACGCGATCGAGTTGGGCCGCGGATTCGCACTCGACGACGAACATTGGGCCGACTGGACGTTGCCCGACGGCAGCCCCTGTCAAATGCCCACCTGGGCACTGCCCGAGCGCCGTGATAACCAATGGATAATCCGCTCCCAAAGCGGTCGGGTGATTGCCAAGATGCCGGACGGAGCGATCTACTTCGAGCAGTGCTACTGGCCGTACCTCGAAGAGGACGACTTCGACCGGTTGGACGAAGCGTTGGCGGAAAACATGTGGTGTGCCGTGCAGTCGCCACCCGGCCCGCTTGTCACCGGCCCCGGCGGCAGCCAATTGCTTGCCGACGGCGCGCGAAGATTGCGCGAAAGCACGGATCGGGCAATCGTGGGCCTCTTTGGCGGCAACTTGCTCGAGGTCGGCCAGTTCCTCTACCGCAACGATAAATTCTTCATGCTCCTGGCCGGCGATCCCCAGCGAGCGCACGAGTTCCTCGATCGCATGGTCGAAATCCACCTGTCCAATCTGGAGAACTATCTGGCGGCTGTCGGGCCGTACATCGACATCATCCTCTTCGGCGACGACCTGGGGATGCAACGCGGCCCGCAAATCTCGCCCGCAATGTACAAAGAGTTCTTCAAGCCGCGACATGCACGATTGTGGCGGCGGGCAAAGGAACTGGCCGACGTGAAGGTGATGCTGCACTGCTGTGGCGGCGTCCGGCCATTGCTGGACGACCTGATCGACGCCGGGCTCGACGCGATCAACCCGGTGCAAATCTCTTGCAATGGAATGGAAGCGGGAGCCTTGAAGGCCGACTTCGGCGACCGGCTAACCTTCTGGGGCGGCGGCTGCGATACGCACAAGGTCCTCTCCTTCGGCACCCCGGATGAAATCCGCCGGCACGTTAAGGACCAGGTATCGATCCTCGCGCCCGGCGGTGGTTTCATCTTCCAACAGGTCCACAACATCCTGGCCAACGTGCCACCGGAAAACATCATCGCCATGTTCGACGCAGTTCAGTCTTGACGGGACAGCGGGCGGCGCAACCAAGACGCTTACGTTCCGAATACCATAACCATTTATGGGCACGATGGAATCAGGCCACGGATGAAACACGGATCAAACACGGATAGACAATAGGGATCTGAATGAGGCGGCACTCAAAATCCGGCCCCTTGATCCGTGTTTCATCCGTGTTTGATCTGTGGCCGAGATAATCCCGTGAACGGTTACCGAATATCAAAGATCTGACGATCCGGCAATTTCGCCCGTCTCCACAAGCCCTGCGTGTCGAGAAAACCTTGCACTGGCAGGCTCGACAGCGGTTTGAGATTTTCTTCAACGTCGCAGATGCTTGTGTAGTTTGGACTTGCTTCAGCGCGCGCCGGGTTCGGCGGTCATTATTGCCGTTTATCTTTTGACTTTGCTAAACCATCGGGTATAAGCACAGTACCGGAGGACAACAACGCAAGTGGAAAGCCAATCGTGGCGATGGCCAGGCGTTGTGACCTGCAAGAGATAGTCACCCCGAGCGCGGTGCTTGTTGGTTACCGAGTTGCTGTGGCAAAGCGGTAAAAGACGAACAGCTCCTCGGTCGTGGGCGTCCTCCGGGTGCGTGGTGAGAACAGGCAGGACCACGTCGTGCCAACCACCGTCGCCGGGGTGACATATACTCAACGCGGTCACAAACTGCGGTTTTGGAATGGAGTTATCAGTTTTCAGTTATCAGTCTGAATACTCACAAGAGCCGCTGTTTCCAATCTCCGACTACTGATAACTGACTACTGACAACTACGTCGCAAAACCGCAATCTATGGCCGCGTCGAGTATAGTAAAACATCCTTGGATACCCTGCTGATGATTCGTGACTTCACCTTTTCGCAGTCCGCCCGATTGGGCCTGATATGTATGAGGCTTGCCCGATCGGGTACTGACGCCCGGGCACTCGGCCGGCAACTGAGTGCCCTCGCCCGACGCCAGCGGTTGCGAAAGCAACAGGAAGACCTTCAAACTGGTGCGGTGGGCTGCTCTGTCCTGCCGCCCTATCCGTCGAGGTCACATCTTCAAAGTCGAAAAAGGGACCAGGTTTAATTTGCCGGAACGGCCCGGAGGGTGCTTCGCACAAATTAAACCTGGTCCCTTTTTCGGCTCGCAAACGTAATATCAGGAGGACCAATTCCGCCGTAATCTGGCAACCCGTTTCCTTTCAACTAGAATTGAAGAAGTATGCGTTATCCAGTGAAAGGCGCGCTTGTTGCTTAAGGACGTCAGCCTTACCGTGGGCCGATTCGCTCTAGTCCGAACGCCCCTCCAACGTGCCGTGGCACGTCGCACGTCCCGAGCAACAGGCGCGCCTGCTTCTTTTCTTGACCAATTTACAGGTCCACCGTGCCAGGCTATCCTGAATTGGAGGCAGCTATCAGCTTTCAGCTATCAGCTTTCAGCCATTAGCTTTCAGCTATCAACTCGAAACCCTGCAATAAAATATTGTCCCCAGAAGCTGATAGCTGACCGCTGATAGCTCCTGAATTGGAGGCTGATCCATGCGGCTTCGGTTTCGAATACTGGTGACGGCGGTCTTGCTGGTTGCCGCCGGTTGCGGTACGTGGCTTCACGTCAACTGGGAACGGCTGGTGCGGCAATGGGCCTGCTACCGAGTCGGGTCCGCCGAAACGCCCGAGCAAGTTCATGCTGATATCGCCTGGTTTGAAACCGGGCCGGACCGCGATTCGAGACTCCGCGAGTTAGTCGAGAAATGGGGTACCGGCAACCAGCAGTTCGACCTGAACCTGGCTCGGTATGTTGATAGCCCCAAAAGCAGCGAACAGTTGCGAAAGGTCTTCTCCCGGGAATTGGCCTGGCGAAGAGAACTACTGCCGCGCTGGGCGCATTACTGGAGCTGGCGAGCAAAGCTGGAACCGGACGAACAGATCGCCTCGATTGTCGGCTACCTGGACGATGTGGCCTCTGCCAAGACACCCAAGCCAATTACCTGGCGGGAGGTGCTCGACTTGCAGGCCGTGTTCCAGTTGACCGGCGCCGAGCGGCTTGCCCCGCGATTGAGCCCGGAGAACTGGCTTTCGCGCTACCGCCGCTGGCAGCAGATACGCCCGCCTAAGCTACCCCATGTCTTTCGGCCAAAAGAACCACTGGCCGCATCTGGTAGCTGAAAAATTGCGAAGCCGCAAGCGGCTTGTTCGGACGCCACTGAGCACCAAGCCTTACGGGCCGATACTGCGGGGATTATTGGCCAGAAAATCGCGCGGGCCGCGAGTGGTGTAATAGGGGTAGGCAATCGCTCCGGTGGGCGGGCCGGATGCGCATTGTTCGTCGCACTGTCTGAAACGTTGCGGTCCGCACGGAATGCAGTCATCACAACATTGGCAGGTTGCCGGGGCCCGATCGCAACTGCCACGCAGCCAGGCACTCAAACCCTGACATTGCGGCGACAAGGCCGACCGATCACAACAACATCCAACCATGCCGGCCAAGACGCTCACGGCCAACAGAACGTATAGCGCATGTCTCATCGCAGATTATTCCTTTTCGCGGGTGTCTGGGCCGAAAAAGGGACCAGGTTTAATTTGCCGGAACGGCCCGGAGGGTGCTTCGCACAAATTAAACCTGGTCCCTTTTTCGGCTCTGGGTCCTTCTCTAATGGACATCGGCCATACAACCCCTAGAATTCAGAAAATCGTCAGAACTGCTCCACTCCGCACGACTCGCGCCACCGAAGTCCGACCGCCTCCGCCCGTCGGATCAAGTGGCCGCTCCGCCCCCTGGCTTCCCCCTGAATGCAGGGTTGCTCAATGGTACCCCCCCACTATGCGATTGCTCGCCCAATTGGTACGATAAACGGGCTATGGTTGCGTCCATCGAACACATTGAAAGCACGATTGCCACGTTCGGCGCGGCGACCGAGGCTAACCTCCAGACTCCCGGCCGCGTGGGACACACCATCCATATCACGCCCGAGACGGCCGATGAGGTGATGATTACCGGCGATTTGCACGGGCATCGCCGCAACTTCAACACCATCCGCAAGATCGCCAATCTGGACCAGCACCCCCGACGGCACCTAATCTTGCAGGAGGTCTGTCACGGCGGCCCAACGTATCCGCAAAACGGCGGCTGCATGTCGCACATCATGCTCGAGGACGTGACCAAGCTGAAAACCCAGTTTCCCGAGCAAGTCCACTTCATCCTCGGGAATCACGAACTGGCCGAGTTGACCGACTATCCCATCCAAAAGAACAAGCAGATGCTCAATCTGATGTTCCGGCTGGGGTTGCAGCAGATGTACGGCCCGGCCACGGAGAAGGTCCGCGAATCCTATCTTCCTTTCCTGCGAAGTTGTCCACTAGCAGTGCGCCTGCCCGGTAAGCTGTTCGTCTCGCACAGCGTGCCGGAAGATGTTGACTCGCGCAAGTTCGATAAGACGCTATTCACCCGCGAAATAGACCCTCTGGAATACTACGAGCGAACGGGCATCTTCCAACTGGTTTGGGGACGCGACTACCGCGAAGAAAACGCCCGGGCCTTTGCCGAACTGGTCGACGCCAAAGTGCTGATTAACGGTCACGAACCCTGTCCGGAAGGATTCAGCACACCCAACCAGTGGCAGATCATTCTGGATTGCTGTGGCGACAAGGCCTGTTACGTGATCTTGCCAACCAGTACCGAGCCGACGCAAGCGGAGATTGTCGAGCAGATCAAAAAGCTGACGTAAGATGGGTTTCTCATGTCAAACGTCGAACCGAAAAAGGGACCAGGTTTAATTTGTGCGAAGCACCCTCCGGGCCGTTCCGGCAAATTAAACCTGGTCCCTTTTTCGGCCCCGCATCGTCCGGTTCAGTTCGGGCTGGGTACCCTACTGTTGATCACGGCGTTGCTTGGCGGCCTGGCGGCCGCGTTGGGTGGGATGCTGCGCGGGCGACCGGCCGGCGTGCCGTTGCCGCTGGGCTTCTACATTGTCATGGCCGTCGCCGCTCCCTTGGGCGCGTTGATCGTCGTGAGCCTCCTTCGCTCGGCCATCCGCCTGATTGTTCAATATCTGGGGCGGCGGTGAAGCTTCAGCTTGGACACCAGTGGGGAGTTGGTGAAGTCGGGCGCTTTGCGGGAAATACATCGATATTGGAGCCGCCCGCCCGATTTGGTAAAAGAACTACCCAGACTTCTTCGATCAACCCGGCAGGTGGTCCATCCGCCTGTCGCCCGACTTTGTCCACTCCACTGTTGTCGACTCCACTGTCCACGGAAAAACCACGAATGAAGAACTTCGGCAGAGTAGTCCGCTTGGCTTTGCGGTACCGGTTCACCTTGGCGGTCTCGCTCCTCTGTGCGTTGGGCGTGGGGCTCCTCTGGGGCGCGAACATCGGCACGATTTACCCCTTTGTGGAAATCGCCTTCCAGGGAGACTCGCTGCAGCAGTGGGTCGACTCGGAGATCGACAAGTCGCGGAAAACCTCGGCCGAACTGACCGACGAACTCAAGCAACTCCGCCGGAAACTGGCCGACAAGCCGAAAAAGGGACCAGGTTTAATTTGTGCGAAGCACCCTCCGGGCCGTTCCGGCAAATTAAACCTGGTCCCTTTTTCGGCCGACAACAAGCGCGACGACCACAACACCATCCGCGCCAAGATCGGCCTGGCCGAGTCGCGCGTGGCTGCCGAGCAGAAGGCCATCAGCCGATATCAGTGGCTGAAACCGTACGTCGATCGCTATTTGCCAAGGGATCCCTTCCAGACGCTGGCCGTGTTGGTGGGGTTCTTGCTGCTGGGCACCGTCGCCAAAGACCTGCTGCTGATCGCTCACTACATCCTGATTGCCCGGCTCTCTCAACTGAGCACTTTCGAGCTACGGAAACAATTCTACCGCCGCACGCTCAGCTTGGAATTGGCCAGGTTTGGCAACGAAGGCACCAGCGATTTGATGAGCCGATTCACGCACGACATGGTGTACGTGGCCAACGGCACGGATATCCTTTTTGGCAAGGTTGTCCGCGAGCCGTTGAAGATGGCCGCCTGCCTGATTGGGGCCGGCTGGATTTGTTGGCGGCTGTTGTTCTTGTCGCTGGTGCTTGCTCCCGCGACCGCGCTGTTGATCCGCTGGCTGGCCAAAACGCTAAAACGGGCGAATCGCCGCGCGATGGAAGAAATGGCCCAACTCTACAATAGCCTCGACGAGACCTTTCGCGGCATCAAGGTAGTCAAAGCCTTTACCATGGAACGCCAGGAACGTTGGCGATTCCATATCAACAGCAAGAAATTCTACAAGGCGGCAATGCGCATCGCCCGATACAACTCCCTCTCCCGCCCCATCAACGAAGTGGCCGGCATCCTCACAATCAGCTTGGCACTGTTGGCAGGAGCTTACCTGGCGATGGGGGGTGAAACCCACTTGTTCGGATTCCGCATGAGCCAGCGGCCATTGAACCTGGGGGCCCTTTTCCTGTTCTATGGCCTGTTGGCCGGGGCGGCCGATCCGCTGCGCAAACTCTCCGATGTCTTTCTCAGCCTGCAACGGGCGGCAGCAGCCAGTGCCCGGATTTATACCATGCTGGACCGCCAATCCAAAATCTGCGATCCGCAACACCCCCGGCCACTGGGGCGACACAACCGCGACTTGGTCTTCGACAACGTACACTTCGCATACCGAGCGGATCAACCGGTACTCAAAACCATTAACCTCTCGATACCCTTCGGCCAAACCGTGGCATTGGTCGGCCCTAACGGCTGCGGCAAGAGCAGCCTGGCTAACCTGATTCCTCGTTTTTCCGACCCGACCGCCGGAGAAATCCGACTCGACGGCGTGCCGCTTACCCAGGTTCGGGTGCGTGACTTGCGAAGTCAGATCGGTTTGGTTACCCAGGAAACCCTCTTGTTCGACGATACCGTTTTCAACAACATCCGCTATGGGTCCCCACAGGCAACCACGCAACAGGTAATCCAGGCCGCCAAACAGGCGCATGCCCACCGATTCGTCGAAAACGAACTGGCCGAGGGCTACCGGACGGTCGTGGGAACGGGTGGGTGCCGGCTCTCGGGCGGACAACGGCAGCGGATAGCGCTTGCCCGGGCAATTCTACGCGACCCGGCCATTCTTATCCTCGACGAGGCTACCAGCCAGATCGACCTGGAAAGCGAGCAACTGATCCAGAAGGTTCTGGAGGAATTCACTCGCAACCGCACGACCTTGATTATTACCCATCGGATGTCCATTCTCTCCCTGGCCGATCAAATCGTGGTTATGGGGCAATCCGAGGGAATCCTCGACGTGGGCACGCACGAGGAACTCCTCGCCCGTTGCGACCTCTACCAACGCCTGCACCAACTCCAGTTCAACGACTTGCGCCAAAGCGCATAACCGTAGGGTAGGCATTGCCCACCAAATGCGATTGGTGATTCCGCCGGTGGGCATTGCCCACCCTACAAGCCTTCCCCCCGTATTACAAACAATCACCCGACAGAAAGCTAGGGGATTGGGATTCAGGACTTGGAGTTCGACGTTTGCCTGCAAGTCCTGAACCCTGAACCCTCCTTTGGTTGCGGCTCCGCTGCGCCGTGAACGCCTACGGTTTTCTGTCTCTCACGGCACGCCGTTTGCGTTAAGAAATAATACTGTGCGTGCCACAGGCACAGCACTCACCCCCCAGACGGTTCGGAGGCCCGGCACCGGGCCGCCACGCCGGACCAGAGAAGAGGGTAATAGTGGGGCCGGTTAATCGG
>JAUWJC010000287.1 GCA_030607895.1 Pirellulales bacterium | reverse complement strand
GGGGGGTTACAAAGCCCCGAGACCGCGCGGGGGGGGCCCCCCACCAAACCCCGGGGTTTTGGCTGGGCACAACCACCGGGCGTTCATGGGCCAAATCATGTGAACGGTCGTATTCCACTTATACATCCAGTATAGCTTCTTGTCGGGCAGTTGCACAAACGGGCCCCGGGTGCGAGAAATTGAGCCGGCCGGTTGATTGGCTCCCGGAAGGGTGCTAGGCTGAAGCCTGTCTGCAATTGGAAATCTCACTCAAACGCGAGGGCTACCGACCATGAACAAGAACGAAAATCGACAATCCTCGGCAATCGACCGCCGTGGGTTCCTTGCGAGGGTTGCATGTGGCGCCATGGCGGGTTGTGTTACGCCGGGCTTGCTGAAGTCCGCCCGGGCGGCCGATGCCAAGTGGAAAATGCGGCTTTCCACCTCTTCCATTCACTACAAGTCGCTGCCGATCGAGAAGGTCTGCCGGCAGATCGGCGAGTTGGGGTTCGAGGCCATCGACATCTGGTCGGCCCACGCCGGGTGCCCGCACCTGGACGATGTCCAAAATCGCCTGGGACCGGACGGGCTGAAAGAAGTACTGGCGAAAAACAACCTGAAACTGTACGCTTTCTCGGTCTATCACGGCGGCTATCGGAAGTATGCAGACCTGCTGGGTAAGGCCGGCGGCGGCGTGGCCGTCCAGGGGAGTGCGGGCCCCTGCGATCCCAAGGAGCTTGCCTCGCGGATGAAGGCGTTCATTCAGAGCAAACAACGCGACGCCGACCTGGCCGGTGAGAACAACTCATATTTGGCGATCGAGAACCACGGACACGCCCTGTTGAATTCGCTCGACTCGTTCAAGGCGTTCGTCGATATCAACAAGCACCCGCACCTGGGGATTGCCATGGCTCCGTACCACTTGCAAGGTCTCAAGGCGTCGGTTGAAGAGGCGATTGCGATTTGCGGAAAGCAGTTGTTTTTCTTCTATGCCTGGCAGCGCTCGCCCGGCTTGAACCAATTACCCGGCTTTGGCCCCACCGATTGCACGCCCTGGATTGCCGCCTTGGCCAAGTCGGGCTACCGCTGGTACGTCAACCCATTCATGCATGGCGAGCCGGAACCGGATAAAATGTCGCCCGCGCTGGCCAAATCCCGCGACTACCTAAAGGAGTGCTACGCGAAGGTAGTTGAGAGTTGAGAGTTGAAAGTTGAGAGTGGTCAGTGGCCAATCAATAGCTGAAAGCTGAAAGCTGATAGCTGAAAGCTTATTCAACATGGAACGCCACGCCAAGATATTCGTTCCCGGGGGCACGGGCTTTATCGGCACGCGGTTGGTCGAGGCCTTGGTGGACCGGGGGCATTCGGTTCGGGCGTTGAGCCGCCGGGCGAACCCAAAACCTCCGCCCGGATTCGACACCACAAGAGGGCCGCTGGATCACGAACTGGTGGAACTGGTTCGCGGTGACATTTCCGACCGGGATTCGCTCGTTCGGGGCATGGAAGGCTGCCGCTACGTCTTCCACCTGGCCGGTTACGCGAAGAACTGGGCCCCCAAGGCGCGGATGTTTTTCGACGTTAATGTCGAGGGCACGCGAAACGTCTTCGAGGCGGCCAAGGAACTGGGTATCGAGCGGGTGGTGTGGACTTCGACGGTGTTGGCTCTCGGTCCAACCCTGCCCGGCCAGGTGGCAGACGAAGATACTCCCAGAAGCACCGATCGCTACCTCACCGAATATGAAGAGAGCAAGGTTGCGGCGGAAAAGATGGCCTCCCAATACGCCAAAGAGGGTTTTCCGGTCGTGACGGTCAACCCGACGCGGGTTTTCGGACCCGGCCACCTTACCGAAGGCAATGCCCTGTCGCTGCTAATCGACCAGTACGACCGGGGGCTGGTGCCCGTGCTGCTGAACCGGGGCGTAAACGTGGCCAACTACGTGCTGGTGGACGACGTGGTCCAGGGCCTCATTCTGGCCATGGAGAAAGGCCGCATTGGTGAACGTTACCTGCTGGGTAGCGAAAACGTCTCGCTCAGAGAGTTTTTTGGGCTGATCGACCGGGTTACCGGCAAACGGCATTTTCAGATTCCTCTGTTGACAATCTCACCATTGATCTTCGCGTATTTCCTGAAGAAACGGGCAGAGTGGTTCGGCATCTATCCTCGAATTACACCCGGCTGGGTGCGGACGTTCGTGGTCGATTGGGCCCATAGTTGCGATAAGGCGCGACGCGAATTGGGCTACCGCCCGACGCCGCTTCTGGAAGCGGTGCGGATTACCTACGAGTGGCTCCAACGGGTTCGGGAGCAGCAGCCGTGAGCCGATTTGAAGCCTTACGCCCCCTGGTGACCGCGGTCCGCGGCAAGCAGTTCAAACCGACGGTCATCCTGTTGAGTTCGTCGGTGTTGATGATTACCTGGAGGTACTTCGGCTGCCAGGAGTTCTACCGCGAGTGGCTTTCGCCGTACATGGTTTTTTGGAACGATCCGGCGGCAACGGCGGCCGTCTATTCGTTCATATCCTGCCTGGTGCTGCTGGGTGTTGTGCCGGTGCTGATCGTCAAGTTCGTGTTCCGCGAGAATCTCTCGGACTACGGCGTTCAGTTGGGCGACCGGGTGCGGTCCGTGCGGGCTTTTCTTCTACTGGCTCCGTTCTTCGTGCTGATTGGCTACATGAGTTCCAGCGACCCGACGGTGTTGGAGCACTACCCGATCAACAGGAGTGCGGGCGTATCGCCGGGCATGTTTGGCATCCATGCATTCACTTATTTCATGTTCTATTTGGGTTGGGAGTTTTGCTTTCGCGGTTTCATGCAATTTGGTCTGCGCGATTCGCTCGGCGCGGTCAACGCTCTGCTGATCCAGGTCATGGCTTCGACCTTGCTGCATATCGGCAAGCCGGCCGTCGAGACCTACGGCGCGATTGCCGGCGGGATCATCTGGGGAATCATAGCCTACCGCACCCGATCCCTGCTGGCCGGACTGCTCCAGCATTTTCTCTTGGGTATATCCCTCGACTTGTGCATTTGCTGGTTGTGAGAGTTGAGAGTTGAAAGTTGAGAGTTGAGAGTTGAGAGTTGAGAGTTGAGAGTTGAAAGTTGAGAGTTGAAAGTTGAAAGTTGAGAGTCCAGAGGTAGGGGGTTCAACCCTCGACTCTCAACCCTCAACTCTCGACTCTTAACATTCAACATTCAACTTTCAACTCTCAACTCTCTTCAGATAAGCATCCCGGCAATCGAGGCGGTCATGAAGGCGGCCAGCGCGCCGCCGATCATCGAGCGAAATCCGTACTTGGCGAAATCGCTCCGGCGCCGGGGCGCCAGCCCACCCACGCCGCCGATCATCACCGCAATCGAGCCGAAATTGGCAAAACCGCAGAGAGCATAGGTGGCAATGGTGAAGGAGCGCGGGCTGAGCTGGTCCTTGAACTGCATGAGATCCATGTAGGCCAGGAACTCGTTGAGCACTGTTTTCTTGCCGATCAGCATTCCCACCGTCTGGGCGTCTTGCCACTGGACACCCATGATCCAAGCCAGCGGCGAGCAGGCCCAACCGAGGATTCGTTCGAGGCTCAGCGGCGATCCGCCCAACGGGGGCAGCAACGCCAACGTCCAGTTGAGCATGGCCACTATGGCAATGAACGCGATCAGCATGGCGCCGATGTTCAGCGCCAGCTTCAGCCCGTCGCCGGCACCGCGACATGCGGCGTCCAGAACATTTTCGTCCTGCCGGGGAACGTCGATCGTGACGCAACCCATCGTCGGAGACTTTTCGAGTTCGGGCACCATGATCTTGGCGATAACCAGCGAAGCCGGGGCCGACATTAACGAGGCGGCCATCAAATGGCCCGGGTCGGCTCCCATGCCGGCGTACGCCACCATCACGGCGCCGGCCACCGTGGCCATGCCGCCGGTCATCATGGCCATCAACTCCGATCGGGTCATGCTATCCAGGTACGGCCCAATGGCCAGCGGCGCCGTCGTCATGCCCAAGAACACATTGGCCGACGCACACAACGACTCCGAGCCCGAGGTGTTCATCACCCGGGCCATTATCCGGGCCATTATCTTCACTACAAACTGGAGCACACCCAAGTGAAACAACACGGCAGTGACCGACGAAACGAAAATCACTATCGACAAGACCGAGAAGGCAAAAGGCGGAGGGCCGAACGACTCGCTGAAGAAGAACGGGCTGAAGACGAACTTCGCGCCCTCGTTGGCCCAGTCGCCTATCGCGCCAACCAGCACCCGGGCGGCCGTGAACACGACCTGCCCCAAACCGGTCCGCAGCAGCAGCACGGCCAGGACCAACTGCAGCGCAACACCGCTGACGATCAGCCGCAGGTTCATCTTCCAGCGATTGTCGGAAACCAGCCAGGCCAGCACCATCATGGTGAAAAGCCCCAGCAAACTCACCAGGCGTTCTACTTCCATCGTTAAACCTCGGAAAGGAAATTCAGATTTTCAGATTTCACGTCAGGAGGGCATGTCGGCCAGCTTAGCGGGCAACGGCGCGGCATGCAACCACCGGTCAACCGTCGAGCCGCCCATGGTCCAACGCATGAACCGCGATCGGCGGTCAGTGGCCAACATTACCGCTGCTCGTTCCACTCCCGGTGGCCGTATTTCTCGTCGACCAGTCGGGCGGTGCGCTCCTGGGGCCAGTCGGGGCGCGGCCCATTGACTTGTGACCCAGTGACTTGCAACCCAGTGACTTGCAACTCCGTGGCGTCCCAGGCGGTGAGGAGGGACTGGCGAATGGCCGAGGCCGGCAGTGGGAGGTTCGTTATGAAGGTTGCGTGTGGTCGGTTGTGGCGGTAGTCGGGCTGCCGTGGGGGCATCATCAGGCACTGGTCGACCAGTTCCAGCGCGAAATCGTACAACAGCGTGCCGTGATAGAGGAGATTATCGCGCTTGATGCGGACGCTGTTGCCGGAGAATTTCAGACGGCCAATTGCCAGGTCGCTCGTGCCGCGGCAGCGGACTCCCGGCGCCAACGGTTCAAGCGCCCTGGCTATCGTGCCAAGCACGAACTGGTGGGCGCGGTCGACCGCACGGAGCACGGGTCGCAACCGGTAGCTCAACACCAGGGTGTACATCAGGCAGCCCGGCCCGGTTACAATGGCCGCCCCGCCGCTGGCACGCCGCAGGATGGGAATATCCAACCGGCTGCAAGCGTCGCGGTTCACCTCGTCGGCAACTCTGGACGATCGGCCCAGCACAACCATCGGCCGGGCAGGCTCCCAAAAGCGGAGTATCTCGCTTGGATGATCGGCCTGCTCGGCCTCGTCGAGCAATGCTTCGTCCAGCGCCAGATTTTCAGCCGGGCTGCGCAGCGTAAGGTCCAGGTATCGCACAAAGGATATTTCCAACCGTCACGGATTCTGGGTGAACCAAGTGGCACTGAAACAAAGCGAAAAGCGGTTCTGCCCCTCAGCCCCCGGCTCTGCCGGGGGATTGTCAGAAATCCCATTGAACGCAGGTCATCGGCACCCCCCGTCTAAAATCGTACCGTATGCTTGCCGATTGGGGAAGAGGAATATCGGTCCGTTGTCGACGGTGCGGTTGATACCGCTTTGTTGGTCGCTTACCATGGTCTTGGGGCCGTGGAAGTTTTTTTAACATACTCAAACTGTAAGCGGTCAGTGGACGTGGTGATTGTCCGCTTTGAGAACGGCGATTGGGCACCTTACTTCTGCACCGACACCTCGGCGACCGCGCGCGACATCTTGGAAGCGATGGCCGCCCGCTGGGTGATCGAAGAACACTTCCACGACGTGAAGGAAGTTTGGGGCGCGGGACAGCAACAAGTTCGCAACGTGTGGTCGAACATTGGATGTTGGCACTTGAACCAATGGGCGTACACTTTGGTCGAGTTATGT
>JAUWJC010000257.1 GCA_030607895.1 Pirellulales bacterium | reverse complement strand
GGGTTTTGGGTCCGGTTGCGGTTCCCCCGGGGGGGGGGGCCGGCGTGGGGCCCCCCCCGGCGGCCAACCCCCGCCGGCTAAACACGGTATTTCGTACCGTGAACGGTTACGTTAATTCTAGGTTCGCAGGGGGGTTGCCACAAGGGGATCGACCCTTTTTCGGCCTGTCCTGAAACTCTGCCGTGGCGTAGAATGGTCCTCTTCAGTTGACGCTCCCGCCCCCGGACCGAAAAAGGGACCAGGTTTAATTTGTGCGAAGCACCCTCCGGGCCGTTCCGGCAAATTAAACCTGGTCCCTTTTTCGGCCCGTTTCTTTAGTCCCCCAATTCACGACCAATGCGCTGGACCAAAACACTTATCCCCACCATGAAAGAAACGCCCGAAGGGGCGGAAATTCCTAGCCACGTACTCATGCTCCGCGCCGGAATGGTCGGCCAGGTGATGGCCGGGGCGTACACCTACCTGCCGCTGGGGCTGCGGTCGCTCCGCAAGGCGGAAGCGATCGTCCGCCGCGAGATGGACTCGGCCGGCGCGGTCGAGTTGTTGATGCCCGCCCTGACGCCCATTTCTCTTTGGGAGCGGACGGGCCGGGTCGAGGCCTTCGGCGACGTCTTGCTCCAGTTCAGCGTGCGGCGGCAGAACCCCCAGGTGCACATGGCCCTGGGCCCCACGCACGAGGAGGTCATTACCGATCTGGTCTCTCGGCACGTCTCCAGCTACCGGCAACTGCCGATAACGCTCTACCAGATCCAGACGAAGTTTCGCAACGAGGAGCGGCCCCGGTTCGGCGTGCTCCGCACCAGCGAGTTCCTGATGAAGGACGCCTACAGCTTCGACACATCGATCGAGGCGCTCAACGAAAGTTACGAGAAGATGTACGCGGCCTATTGCCGCATTTTCGACCAGTGCGGGCTCGACTACCTGCCGGTCGAGGCCGAAAGTGGCCCGATCGGCGGCGATGTCAGCCACGAGTTCATGATCCCGGCCGAAAACGGCGAAGACAGCGTTGCCCATTGCACCGCCTGCGGCTACGCGGCCAACCTGGAACGGGCCGACGTGGGTATTGACAGTGGTATCGGCAGCGACGCTGCACCTAATGCCGTCCTGCAAAGCATCGAAAAGGTCGATACGCCGGGCGCTTCCACCATCGAACAGGTCTGCGACTTCCTTAAGTGTAAGCCCCAGCAGATGATCAAGACGCTCATCTACTCGGCCGATGGGAAGCCCGTCGCCGTGCTCGTGCGCGGCGACCACGAAGCCAACGAGGGCAAAATCCGCCGTGCCTTGGATGCCAACTCTCTCGAACTGGCCACGGCCGAGGTGATCGAGAAAGTGACCGGCGCACCGGTAGGGTTTGCCGGCCCCTCGGGCATGAAAGAGAAGATACCCATCCTGGCCGACCGCGACATCGAGCCGATGCGAAACTCGGTAACCGGCGCCAACCAGGCCGACACGCACCTGACGGGCGTGAACCTGAAGCGGGACTTCGAGGTAGACACTTTCGCCGACTTGCGCAACGCCCGCGACGGTGATCCGTGCCCCCGATGCGGCGGCTGGCTGGCGCTGCGGCACGCCATCGAGGTGGGCCATGTCTTCAAGCTGGGTACGAAGTACTCGAAGGCGCTGGCCGCCCGGTTCCTGGACGATAACGAGCAGCTTCACGACATAATCATGGGCTGCTACGGAATCGGCATCAACCGGATCCTGGCCGGGCTGATCGAAATCAGCCACGACGAAAACGGCATTATCTGGCCCGTCTCGCTAGCACCCTACGAAGTGCTCCTGGAACCGCTCAAGGTGACCGACACGGAAACCATGAAGGTGGCCGACCGGTTGCACGACGAGTTGATCGAAGCGAGCATCGACGTGCTCTTGGACGATCGGGATGTGCGGGCCGGCGTGAAGTTCAAGGATGCCGATCTGTTGGGTATCCCGCTTAGGGTGGTTATCGGCCCGCGAGGGCTCAAGCAGGGTCAGTTGGAAATCAAGTGGCGCTGGGACAAGGAACCCGAAATGATCGACTCCGACGGCGCGGCGGAGGCTATCGCCGGACTGATCCGCACCGAGCGCAGCGACGCCGCCCGATTCGGTTCCACACTCGCGGTGAGGACACCGCGGCTCTGATTGGCGTGGCGACGGTGCGGGCTACTCGTCGGAGTAGACCTGGGTGCTCTCGTCCTTGGTGACCGGGGTGCGCATCTCGTCGGTCAGCAATTGGACGCGGACCCGCTGGTCGCCGGCTTGTAGACCCTGGACGCGGACGCGGTAGGTTGTATCGGCCTTTGGCGCCAGGCATGAGAGGCCGTCGAAGAGCACCTGGGGGCCGTTGATGGTGTGTCGAGTGGGGCCTTCGGCGGCGACCGGCCGCATTTCGGCCGGCAGCAGGACGGCCAGGCGCACGTTGACGGCCGCCTTGGAACCCTGGTTCAAGACGCGGATTTCATAGGTTGTCTCGCCGCCTGCCTCGATCGGATCGTCAACGTCGACGACCTCGAACAGAATGGCGGCGATGCCTTCGATAAGGACGGGCTGTTCCTTCTCGACGGAAAGCCCCTTGTCGGCACTGCCCGAGATGCGCAGTTTCTGCTGACCCGCCTCGACCGGCATGGTGGTCAATTGCACCGAGCCCGACTCGTTGGTCGGCAGTTCCTCCAATCGCCAGTGGACGCTTCGCGTGGCGGCTTCGTAGTGTCCGGCGTTGTTGGCGCTTACGAACTTCAAGCCGGTGGGTAGGTGGGCAACCAGTTCCACTTGTCGCGCCGGGGCACTGCCGGGGTTGCTCAGCGTTACCTTGTAGGTGGCTTCCCGTTCCAGGTAACGCCGTTTGGGGCCCGCCAGCACGATGTCCAGTTGCGGAGCGGTTACCTCGAGTTCCAGCCGGTCTTCCGCTCGCAGGTTGCCGTCGTCGCGAACGGTCAAGACGTTGGTTACCATACCGGCTCGGGCGGCCGACAGGACCAGATCGAGTTGCCTGCTCTCGTTGGGCTTGAGGTCGCCGATCTCGTATTCCAACTCGGCGCCGGCCGGGTGCTGTAACTCGGGTGGAACGTGCTCCGCCAACACCACGCCCGTGGCAATTCCGCTACCCGGGTTGGAAATCGTTATCGAAAGCGTGATCTGTTCGCCAATTAGGACCTGCCGGGGAGCTGAAGCCTTGACGACCAGTTGCGGCTTGGTGGCAACGGTTCGCGCGGACGCATCCGCCCTGAAATGCACCGTGGCCACGCTGCCGATCTCGCCCTCTTCGACCGGCATCAACTGGGCCTCGACCGATACCTCGTCACCCGGCTTCATTGTACCCAACACCCAGACCAGTTCGCCGGCGGCTCCCCGGGTCGCCCGGGGGCTGGTGCCAATCAGCCGCGTCCCCTTGGGGACCTGATCGCGGATTTCCACGCCGTGTGCGGTGGTTTGGCCCGTGTTCCGTACCTTCACCTGAAACATGGCCGGTTTGCCTACCTGTATTTCTTCCGGGGCGAATTTCTGGATACTCAACTGGGGCGACTGAATCCCTTCAAGCTGCTTCCCGCCCGGTCGGCCGGTTCCATCACCGAGCGACGCAGGCTGCCCGGCCGCCGGCTGTGTGCTTGCAGATATGCCGGCCGCCTGCTGCCTTGCGGGAAAGCCCTTCGCGGTTTGGGCCGACTTCGGCAAGCTGGTTGCCCCGGCAAACGGATCAAGCTTGAATGGAGCCGGTTCGCCCGAACTGGACGTGCCGCCAACCGCACGATCAGTCCCTCCGGGCACTGTTGCCGCCGGTGTTGCTGCCGCCGGCGCTCCTGCCGCCGGCTGCGTTTGCGGCTGTTGCGGATTAAGCTCGGCGGAAATCTCCGTCCGTGGAGCCGGTCGACCGCTGCGGTAAGACGGGACTCCGGCCGTTCCGACCGTCGCTGCTGCCGCGGGGATCTCGCGTGGAGGATTGCTTTGCTGATTGGAACTTTGCCGATCGGAACCGCGTAGCGGGTTGGCGCCGCGTGGCGGCATTCCGGCATCAGCCGGCACCAGGATGGGCTGGGCGGTGGTTTCGGTCGCCGCCGAGTCGCCGGTCGACGGTGGCTGATCTTTAACACCCCGTTGTGCCTGGGCGATCGCGATCCAACCCAGCACGACCACCGTGGCCAACGCCGACATCCGAACTAAAAGACGTTTCATGGAAAAGTTTCCCAACAGAATGAGCCAGATCGGCTGAGTCCCAGCCACTCCGGCAGCAACTTGGCAAGACGCGCCCCGCTCCACCAAGACATGCGTCGACCGACTTCCCGCCCGCCGGTCGCCTGAAAACAGCGTTCCTGCTACCGATAGTGGGGTGGCTTAGTACCAAAATTCGGCCTTCGGGGAAAGACCAGTTCGGGACAATTTAGTGGTCAGTGGTCAGTGGTTAGTGGTCAGTGGTCAGTCAGTGGCGTGGGAACAAGCCGCTTGCGGCTTCGCAACGTACCCGTTCAGGGTGGACCTCGGTTCGGACCTTACGAATCCTCGCCGATCGGCCGATTTAAGCTAGAGAAACTGCGGTAACTTTACCGATAATGCCGACGCTACCAGATAGTCCGCCGGGATTTGCGTCGTCATCGGTACACTTGCCGCAGCGGTACATCTGGGGGGCTCGTCACGTAAATGGTCTGGCACAAAGATGTTGCGTTATCTGATCCTGGTCGCCGGGTTGCTGTCGGCCGGCTGTTCGCTCCTGCCGGACATCGCCCACGAGCCGTCCATCCACAATCCCTTCCCACAGTTGTCCAAGGTGGCAGTCGCCCCGTTTTTCAACCTCAGCGCCGACCCGACGGTTGATGGGAGGCGGTTCGCGATTGCCTATTTTAACGAGCTTCTGCTTGTGCCGGGCTTCGAAGTGGTGCCGGTGGGCGTGGTGGAACGGGCGATGCACGACCACGGCATCGGCATGGCCACCCCACACGACGCACAGCGCTTGGCACAAATGCTGGGGGTCGATGCGATAGTGGTCGGGACGGTGACCGATTACTCGCCCTACTATCCGCCGCGTCTCGCCTTGCAGGTGGAATGGTACGCGGCCAACCCGTGTTTCCACCCAATTCCGCCCGGATACGGACTCCCCTGGGGCACGCCCGCCGAAGAGCATATCCCCGGACCGCTGGTCTTCGAGGCCGAGATGGCGCTGGCCAAGGCGCAACTGGAAACGCAAACCCCGTCGCATAATCTGCTCTCGATGCCATCCGAAGGCGGGAAAGCATCCGGCGGCGGGGGCACTTCGGGTAAGAACCCATCACCGTCGTGGCCCGGCGGGAGCGTGCAACATCTTTCGCACGAGGTCGTAATCGACACAACCGCTACAGACGGTATAGCCGACGCACCCATGCCAGGTTTGCCACACGACTGGCCGGACCCGCGCGGGTTCATACCGCCGCCGCCGCGGACCAAGCCTCCGTCGTGCAAGTCGACAAGCGCGCCCGTGCTGCGGCATTCGCACGCCTACAACGGGCATGATCTGAAATTCACCGAAGCGTTGGCCAGCTATTGGTACTTCCGCGACGACGCTCGATTTGGGGGATGGCAGTCGTATTTGGAGAGGAGCGACGATTTTATTCAGTTCTGTTGTCACATGCATATTTGGGAAATGCTCAGTGCCCGAGGCGGAGCGGGTGAAACGCGAGTGGTGTGGAGATGGCCGAAAATCCGATAAGAGCAACTGAGGTGTTGCACCTCCAGCCGTGACGCTGGCCGCGTTGCCGCGCGCTGCCATATCCGATTCGCGTTTGCTCGAGGAGAATACGGGCCGTGAGTGACGACATCAATGTATTGGCCCTGGTGAAGGGGACCGAGCGCTACGTGTTCCTGTACGACGATGCAAGCCGCGCAGAGACTCTGCGCGTGCTGGGGCGATATGCTTCCAATCCGGAGTTGAGTTTCACCTGGTACGACGCCGCGGTACTCAGCCAAAAAATACGCCAGGAGAGCCAGAAACCGGTGCTGGCCAATCGCTTCAACATGCCACTGGCGACGGACAAGGACGACTTCTTCTAAGGCGGAAGGGGGAAGGCGGAAATCCCAAATCCGAAATCCGAAATCAGAAATCAGAAATCCCTTGCGTACCGCCGTCGCCCGTTTCTTGCAGTACTTGCGCGTCGAGCGCAATGCCTCGGAACTGACCGTCAAGAGTTACGGTGAGGACCTCGACGCGCTGGTCGACTACCTGGCGGAGTTGTACGGCCAATCGCTTCCTGAACCGGCCAGGATATCGGTGCTCGATCTGCGCGGCTACGTGGCCGCGCTCGGCGAGGCCGGCTACGCCAAGAGCACCGTCGCCCGACGCCTGGCGTCGCTGCGGAGTTTCTTTCGCTTCGGCCAGCGCGAAGGCT
>JAUWJC010000486.1 GCA_030607895.1 Pirellulales bacterium | reverse complement strand
ACGTGTCGCAGTTCGGCGGCGATGAATCGACCGTTCTGGAGGGCGAGTAGGGTCGCTTTGTGGGGCTCATCCGTAACTATGGCTGTCGCGACGGCTACTTCTGGAAGACGGAAAGCCGCGACGCCGGCCGCACCTGGGACCCACCCCGGAAGACAAACGTGCGAAGCCAGCGGCACCCGTCTCCGCCTCATATCGACATGCACGGCAAGACGCCGCTGCTGACGTACGCCGACCGCCGGATGGTGTCCGTCTCGATGGTAACGCCCGGCGATTCGGATTTCTTGAACTGGGACCTCGCCAGCCTGCTGCCTTGCTACCAGTACCGCCCGGACGGCAAGCCGATAGCCGACGCCAGTTACCCGGTCTCGGTTGCGGTGGGCAAACACCGGCGTTTCATTGTCGACTACGAGATTCGTCCCGAGGGCAAGTGGATTGCCGGCTACTACGTCGACTTGCCGACCGATTGGCGATAGGCCGGCGCGTCCTGTCTCTTTGCCGTCAAGCGCGACCACCGGCCGCGGTTCTATTGTCGTCGGCAGCGGGCCAGCGACATCAGGGCGAAGGCGGTGCCGTACTGCTGATGGTAGTCGTAGAGCGGGAAGTCCCACCAGGAACCGTCTTTCTCTTGCAGGCCCAGTAGGAGATGAGCCAGGTGGTCCTGGAAGCGTGGCCGCTCGGACGGATCGACCCGCTCGATGCACAATGCCGCGTAGTAGTGGCCGTAGTAGAAGAAATAGCCGGCCACGGCAAACCACGATTCGTGCGGCACCGGGCGCTTGCGGCCCATGTCGAGCCAGAGGTTCCGCGCGAAGAGCCGGTCGAGCCAAGTCGTGAGCACGGCCTTGGTGGTTTGCTCGTCCTCCCACAAGCACATGGCCAGGTTGCACACTTGCGATCGCCCCAGGCTTCCACCCGGCCGGTTGATCGGGTGCATGGGCCGCCACTTCCCACGTTCACTGTAACAATAGGAGAAGTCGGGCTTGCGCTGTCGGCGGATGGAGGCCAGCGCACGGTCGGTCAGCTTTTTGGGTATCTCGCAGCCGATCTGTCGGGCCTCGGCCAACGCGACCAGAGCCGTGGCGGTTACGAAGCTGATGGACGACCCGCTCGGCTTCTTCGTATGGGCGGCGAAATCGTAGTAGGCCCAACCGCCGTCGACGCATTCGTACCGGCCGAGCATATCGACCTGCTGCTGGATGAGTTGCTTGATCTTCACGCGGCGGTCCGTATCTTCCGGCCGGCGGCCGTACATTGCCACCAGGGCCTGGATCGAGTAGGCGTGTGCCCAATTGTTGTAGATGGCAACCGGCGTGGCACGCCTGACCGACGGCAAGTGTTCGTGTAGCCACGCCTCGCCCCGGTCGATCGCCCGAGATACCTCCTTGCGCTTGTCGCCCGATGCAATTAGCGCCGAAATGCAAAGCGACGTAACCGCCGCGCGGAAGGCATGATGGGCCCCGGGCACGGGGGCGAAGATGTTCAGGCCTTTTGTATTTCGGGCGGAACCCCAGGAGCCGTTCTTGTTTTGGCGAAGCAGAAGGAACTCGACCCCACCGCCGATTGATTTCTCGATCGCTTCGGCCGACGGCGTCGGAACGGGCTTGGCGCGCGGGCCGGTTACCGGTGATGACGGCCCCTTCTTGACAACGTTTCCGTCGTTTCCGTCGGCAAACAGGGCCGTTGAGGTCGTCGCCAGAATCACCAACCCGCAGATCACAATCAGGGTAGCAGTCCGCCAGGCGGTGCGAAGCCGCAAGCGGCAGTGAGTCCCTCGTCCCTCGTCCCTCATCCCTTGTCCCTACTTTTCGTTCTTCGGATACACCTTGAGTACGCGGTTCCCTTCGGCCAGGCCCTTGATGACTTCCGCCCGCTTCTCGGTCCGCTTGCCCAACGTGATGGGATGCTTCTTCTGCTTGCCGTCTTTTTCGACCAGAAAGACGTAATGCTTCTGGTCGTCAAACTCATCTTCGGCCACGGCCGAGTCGGGGACGGTCAGGGCGTCTTTCTTTTCGTAGACGACCAACTCGACCGAACATTTCATGCCGGGCGCAAGCTGCTCGGCCTGGCGGTCGGCGGCGACGGTAACGATGGCCTCGAACCGGTTGCCGCACGAGGGAACCGTGTTGACCTTGTGGACAATGGCCGGGAGTTTCAGGTCCGGGTATCCGGTAGGCCGCACATTGCCTTTCAGACCCGGCCGAATGTAGTGAAGCTGCTTTTCCGGCACCGTGGCTCGAACGTGGCTCGGCCGTGGTTTGACAATCGTCATGAAAACCTTGTTTTCCGAAAGGGTTCCGCCGACGCGGAGCTTTTCGGCGGCCGAGTCGGCGTCGGTCCATTTGCCGCGGACACACTGGCCATAGTAGACCACGCCGTCGGCCGGCGACTTGATAAGCATCGCCTCTCGGTCCGCCCGAAGCTTCTTGAGCTTCTGCTCGCTCCGGACGCGCCCAAGCTTCATCTTTTCCAACTCGACACACTTCCGGTTAACCGCCAACGACAGCGCGAGTTTGTCATGTCCGATGGCCAGGTTCTGCCGCTGGGCCGAGTCCTTGACGCTCTCGGTCCGGCGGGGTAGTCCGAACTTGAGCGTTTGATCGCGGGTGATCTTGGCCCTCTGCAACTGGAACTTCGCCCGCTCCACCGCGTGACGCGCCCGCTTGAGAATAATCTCCTCGGTCTCTTCGGTCAGATCGTCGGCCTTGTACATCTTCTCGAGTTGCCGGAGTTCTTCCTCCTGGTTGGCCAAGTACTGCTCGGCCATTTTGAGCATGAAGTCGGCGCTGCGCCGGGCCAGCGGCCCTTCTATCTCGTGAAAGGTCTTCAGGTCCTCGTCGGCAATCCGCCTGGTCCGCTCCACGGCGGCGATGTTCAACGGCGTGGAGGCCTGCATCAGCCGCAATTCCTCCTCGGTCTGTTTGATGCTCAGGTCTGCCAGGCGATTGGCCGTCTCAAGATCGGCAATGGCCTGGTCGATCTTTTCCGTCTCCAGCGCGACCAGCAAGTCACCCCGTTTGACGCGCACACCGTGCTCGACCGCCTTCAGCACGGTAAGGTCCGTCCAGGTTTCGGGCCGGATGAAAACCTCGCTTGTCGCCTGTGCCTCGAAGGTGCCTTCCAGGTCGACTTGGATTCTGAAAAGCCCTTTTTTGACCGTGTGAATCGGTGGTTTTGGTTCCGCTGGCGTTTTGGTTTCTTTGGGTTCTCCAAAGGCCGCGCCCGCTCCAATCAGCCCAAACGCGGCAAAGCAGCAGAGCAGTTCTTGGACGGCATGTTTCATTTGGTTGTATTCCCGGGTTCGTGCGATTCTTGGTGCGAAGCCGCAAGCGGTGCGGATGAGCGGCAAACGATTTTTTCCCATCTATCTATTCTCCCATCCATCGGCCCGCGTTTCAATAAGTCGCGTCGGGATTGTGGATGGGCCGAAAAAGGGCCCAGGGTTAATTTGCCGGAACGGCCCGAAGGGTGCGTCGCACAAATTAAACCTGGTCCCTTTTTCGGTCGGGGGAGGTCCCCGACCCCCTGGAGGTCCTGCGTCGAGCAATCGGCGGCCTCGGGGGCGGGTCCTTGACAGACCGGACGCAGCCATCAGAATGGT
>JAUWJC010000552.1 GCA_030607895.1 Pirellulales bacterium | reverse complement strand
GGCCAAGCCGTTGCGCAACCCGCGCAAATCCCGATTGCTGCCTCACTTCCTCTCCTCGGAAGACCTCGGCCGCTTGCTCGAGTCGCCCCCGACCGGCACGCCGCTGGGGCTCCGCGACCGGGCGCTCCTGGAGACGATGTATTCGGCCGGGCTTCGCGTCAGCGAACTGGTCGCACTCAACGATGGCGACGTGGATTTTTCGGCCGGCGTGGTTCGGGTCCGCGGCAAGGGGCGTCGGGAACGCCTTGCGCCGGTCGGTTCCTACGCAACGCGAGCGCTCGGGCGATGGCTGAAGGTTCGCAATGTCAGTCATCGCGAACCGGGAGGTTCCGAGACGCCGGTGTTTGTCAACAAGTTCGGCCGACGGCTCTCGACGCGCGGCGTTGCTCGGATGCTGGAGAAGTATCTTCGCCAAACGGGGCTCGACAGCCGTACCACTCCCCATTCGCTCCGCCACAGCTTCGCCACGCACTTGCTGGACGCCGGCGCCGACATCCGCAGTGTGCAGGAGCTATTGGGCCACAAGAGCCTCGTGACGACGCAAATCTATACGCACATCAGCACGGCCGGCCTACGCGCGGCGTATGAGAAGGCGCATCCGCGGGCGAAATAGTTTTCAGTTTTCAGTTTTCAGTTTTCAGTTTTCAACCCGGCCCGCGAACTGACTACTGATAACTGACAACTGAATACTGCTACACCAGCCCGCGTCGAACGGCCCAAACGGCGGCCTGCGTGCGGTCGCTTACAGCGATCTTGCGCAAGATGTTCTGGACGTGTTCTTTGACGGTTTCCACGCTGATTTGCAGCGAGCGGCCGATTTCCTTGTTACTTAGCCCCAAGGCCACATGCCTGAGCACTTGGGTTTCGCGCTGGGTGAGCGGCACCTCGTCGTCGTCGAGCACCTGGCGTATCTGCATTGTACTGGCAATTCGACGCAACTCGCCAGCCCGAGAAGGCGACTCGCCCTCGGCCGCCGTCGTGATGGTGTCGATGATAGCCTCGCGGGTGGAGCCTTTCAGCACGTAGTCGCTGGCCCCCAGGGCAACCGCCCGAGCAATGTACGTGGGATTGTCGTAGGTAGACAACATCACCACTCGGCTTTCAGGCACTTTCTCGCGGAGTTGCTCCAGTGTTGAAAGTCCGTCGCCATCGGGCATTCGGATATCCAACAAGACGACGTCCGGCTTGCACTTCTCGGCCTGCGTGACTGCTTCCTTGCCGCTGGCCGCCTCGCCAACAATTTCGATCTCCGATCCTGCCAACAGGCTGGCCAGTCCGGTTCGGATGACCTCGTGGTCATCGACAACAAGAAGTCTAACACTCATGTGGTTCTCCCGAAAAGAATTGTGGTTCTCGATTTTGATCTCGCGCGGGCCATGCCTCACTCTCGATATTGGGTATTGCTGTCCCGCCCCCTGATCGTCGATGGATGAGATACTCAAGGGCCAACCGCCGACGTACGAGCCGAAAAAGGGACCAGGTTTAATTTGTGCGAAGCACCCTCCGGGCCGTTCCGGCAAATTAAACCTGGTCCCTTTTTCGAGTCGCAAGCGGAAACAACGCTCGGGGCTTAGTCCCCGGACGCGCGATTCGCCCTGCCCACACCCCTAGTTCATGAATTTTAGTACGCGCCCGGTTAGCATGAAAGCCCCCAAAATCACCAAGCAACCCCCACGATTAAGTGGGATATGCAGCAAAAAACCTCCCTATTCGAGGGGAAAACGCGGTTTTCTCCCGACGGAATTGCAGAAAAAAAGTGTCAAAAAAAACTTCGCCAGCCAAGAAAAGACTGTTTCGGGGCACATAAATGTCTAACCGGAGGTCGAAAGTCGGAAGGTGGACACCAAGATTAAGCGGAAAGGGGAAAGCTGAGAAAGACGTACACCTTGCCATTGCTGGACAACCAGCGGTAGGGTCTCCGACTTCCGACTTCCGGAAAAAGGGACCAGGTTTAATTTGCCGGAACGGCCCGAAGGGTGCTTCGCACAAATTAAACCTGGTCCCTTTTTCGGTCCTTCCGACCCGGGAAATCTGCCCGCGCGTTGACTTTGCTCACCCCGTAACGTAGATATTTGGCGACGGCTCGTTCCGTTTTCCACACTCAGCGTGCAGTGGTCCGGACAACCGGCACCAACCGAAGAATCCCAACGGCAAGCGTGCAAGCGGCGCAGTCCGCCAGTCGCCTGCCCGAAGTCTGCCCGGCGTCCGTCTCCCCCGGCGTGCGGCCAATTCAGGGTGATAATATGAAACGAGGGACTTTGCTTCTGGTCGACGACGATCGGCACCTGTTGGCCTCGATGGCCGATTGGCTCCGCGAACAAGGATACGAACTCGACACGGCAACCAGTTGTGCCGAGGCCATCGCCGCGGTGGACCGCAAGACATACGACCTGGTGCTGGCCGATATCCGGCTGGGGGACGAGGACGGGTTCAATATTCTGGCACATTGCCGCCAGAACCATCCGGCCATTTCCGTAATCATGATTACCGGCTACGGCAGCGTCGAGTCGGCCGTCGAAGCGATCCGTGCCGGGGCCTTCGACTTCCTCACCAAGCCGCTTATCGACGAAGAGCTGGATATGGCCATTCGGCGGGCGCTGAACCAGCAGGAAGTAATCGAGGAGAACCGAAATCTCAAGGCGCAGCTCGACATGCGGTTCGGCATGGAGAACATCATCGGCAGCGACCGGCGGATGACCAAGATCTACGACATGATCGACCGCGTGGCCGACACCCGCGCCACCGTGTTGATCACCGGCGAGAGCGGGACCGGCAAGTCGCTTATTGCCCGGGCGATCCATCGCCGCAGTGCGCGGCGCGACAAACCGTTTGTGGAGGTAGCCTGCGGTGCGCTGCCCGAAACACTCCTGGAAAGCGAGTTATTCGGTCACGTGGCCGGTGCGTTTACCGGGGCCATCGGCGACAAGCTGGGCAAGTT
>JAUWJC010000348.1 GCA_030607895.1 Pirellulales bacterium | reverse complement strand
CAGTTGTCAGTTATCAGTTGTCAGAGCTTGGAAACAACGACTCTGGCAAGTCTTCAGACTGACTACTGATAACTGACTACTGACTGCTTAATCCGAAAACCTCAATTCTTGACCGCGTTGAGTATAGTACCGTAGTCGTTGAGCAGATCGTAGTAGCCAATCGAGGAGGAGCGGAAGAAGAGGCAACTTGGGCAGGCGGAGACACCACCGCAGCCGTGGAAACGCCGAAACTCCCACGGAACCTGCCGGCCGCTGACCGGGTGGACTCGGTTGACCGTGGCTCCGGTGCGCAAATCGTAGGCCATCGGCTCGGCGTAAACGACATCGCCGACGATCACGGGCTTGCGGCGATAGGTGGCGTCGCGGGACCAGAGCAGCGAGCCGTCGTTGGCGCTGAAGGCAATAAGTTGCTTACCGCGGGGAAGGTATCCGCTGTAGTCGCCGATCTCCAGCAAGAGGACGCCATCCTTGTGAGTGGCCGCGAAGTAATCGCACAAGCCGTCCCATGTGCGAGTTTTGGGGTTGGAGGGATCGACGGGGCTGGTCACCGGGCTTCTCCAACACTGCTTGCCCGATCGGGCATCCAACGCAATAAGGCAGTGGACGTCGGCGTCGCGGTCTTCTTTCTCGTCGGGGGCTTGGCGACGCCGGGCTCGGCGGCGCTGTTGTGGGATATCGGACCTTTCCAGTAGAAAGATGCGTCCGCCGCCGATCGCGATAGCAACATTGCAGATCCTTTTGCCCTCGTGAATCCAGCGACACTGGCCGCTTTCGATATCCAGCGCGAACAGAGCATCGCCGAAGCGTGGGCTGTGGGAGTTCTCGGCGCGGGTGCCGTAGAGATGGTTGCCGGCATATGCGATGTAGCCCCAATAGCGTGGCTTGTCGTCTTTGGCCGGCGGCATGGCGTAGGTCCGCTTGGTTCGCCCCGTGGCGGCGTCCAGCCGCAGGCAATTGGCCCCGGCGAGGACGAACACGCTGTCGTCCGTAGCGGCGAGGCTGCCGGGCGCCGTGCCGACGGCTGTACGGTCGAGGATGCGCTCGAGGGTGCCGGGCGTGGTGCGGACGCTTGTTCGCAAGGCGCCAATTCTCCTCTCCCACAGCAGCAGCCCGTTATAGGAATCGACGGCCATTACGGCACCATCGGCCGGGTTCCACAATTGGTGATTGGGGCGGGGAACGTCGCCATAAGGGGCCAACGCGACAGATCGAACGCTCTGGATGAAAAACCGGCCATTGGCAGCAACCGGGGCGGGGGCATTGTAGTGGCGGCCAATCACATTGGCCGGGCCGGGCTTGCCGAACCAGAGCAGTCCCAGGGGACATCGGACGAGATTTTCGTCCGAGCAGCCGGTGTTGCCGGCGTCGGCATATTGGTGGGTCCAGCGGCCCGCGCCCTTCAGCGGTCCGCGGACCAGTTTGGCCCACAGCCCACCTCGGCTGGAGACCTCAACCCCGGGGACCTTTGCCTCCTCGAACCATTTGCGTAGCGTGTCCGCACTAATCTTCGACTGCTCGCCCGGCTGGCCGAGGTAGGCAACACCGCCCACCGGCTTGAGCACGCGGAACAACTCCTTCGCACTGTCCGGCAGAGTGCCCGTGCGGAGCATCCTGTCGGAAACGATGAGGTTGGCGCAGTAGTCGGAATAGGGCAACCGAGTCGTCAGGGAAGCGTGGTCGATTGTGACGCGCACACCGTACAAGCCGGCGGCGTCGAGTGCCTTCCTGGCCGTGGCCACCTCGCCGGCGTCGGACTCGATCCCATAGATCTTCAGTTCGGTGCGTTTGGCCAGCTCATAGGCCAGCCGCCCCGTGCCGCAGCCGAGGTCGATGCAGTAGCCCTTGGTGATGCCCGTCTCCTTGACGATCCTCTCGGCGGCGGCGGCATAGATGGGCGTCAGTTCGTCGGCCGGATATGGGGAGGCGTCGGTGGGCGATTGAATGGTCTTCGCCTCGGCCGGGCCCTGGGCGAAGCAGTGAATGTTGCCGCGGTCGGTCGAGACGAACAGCCGGCCGTCGGAGACGAGCAGCCCGTGCGCCCGGCCCGCCGCCTTGCCCGTCCAATCGATCTTGCCAGTGGCGGCGTTGACGGCGACGACCTCGTCTCTGCCGCCGGCGAAAATCATTTTGCCGGCAACAATCATTCCGAAGGGACACTTGCAGTGGCACTGCCATCCGACGCTTGCGGCGAGGGCGTAGTTGACCTGCTTGTAGCGATCGTCGAAGGGCTTTTTCTTCTCCTTGATGTCCGTAATCCTCTTCTCGACGACTTTGATTTCGCCTTCAATGGCCCCGCGCTCCTCGGGCGAAGCGGAGTCGAACTTCCCTCGCAACGCGTTGCGCTGCCAAGTTGCGTCGCGGAATTGGTCATTCAACTGTCTGAGTTTGCTCGCCCTGTAGTCGAAGCCGCGGCGCTCGAAGCTGGGCGCGGCATACGAATGGCGGTCCACGGCCGTGATGCCGTCCGGATTCAACAGGTATGGCTCATCCGAAAAGTTCTGCAACATCAAACTTGGCTATCAGCTATCAGCTATCAGCCGCTGAAAACAGCGCTTTTTTGCGGGGTTTCGGGCTGATAGCTGACCGCTGATAGCTGACAGCTCACAGCAGCCCACGTTGCATTACTTATGCGATGAGCCATAAGCGGTGTCCCGGGTGACAATGAGTTGGATTGCCCGAAAGCAGGCGTAGCCGGGCTTGCCGGCCTTCCGGTCGTAGGCGACCAGTTCGCGGTCGACGGTTTGGGTCTGGTCGGGGCCGACATAGACGTGGTCGTCGGCCAGCAGGGCCCAGGTGCCGCCGCCGTCAAAGTGGGTGCCCCCTTCCCAGAAGAGGAGGCGGCCCGTTTTGCGATCGAAGCCGGCGGGCACGCTCCGCCCGGTTGGCACAAAAAGGGTGTTGGTGGAGGCGACAAGGGGCCCCTGCGGCGAGACGCCGGTGAAGCCTCCACCTGCGGAAGCGTGGGGCTGGCCGCTGAAGAACTGGCCGCAGGTGTCGTTTTTCCAAATGAGTCTCCCGTCGGTCGCCCGTACGGCATAGATGTAGACACCCTCGGCCGGAAAGAGCCCCGCGCACAAGTAGGCCACGCCGCTGTCCACAAGCACGTTGGTCCGCATCGGCCAGCGCGAGATCATCTTGCCGTTACCCAGCAGCTTGCAGTTGCCCGGCGCGGCGTGGAACTTCCAAATGAGCTTCCCATGTGCGGCGTCCAGGCAATAGGCCCATCCGTCGTCGCAGGAGACGTAAACACGGCCGTCACACACGGCGGGCGCCATGCGCACCGGTCCGCCGGTGAAAAACGACCACCGCTCGTGCCCACTCGCCGCATCGAGGCAGTAGACTTTGTTGTCGGCGGACGAGCCAAAATAGAACGCGCCGCCTGCCGCGACGGGCTGATACGCAACGTCGATCCGGACCCTCGCCCTCTGCTTGCCCGGGTCGGGCCAGGCGGGCTGCGGCGCATGGCGGGACTGGTAAGTCCACCGCAGCGACAGCGGCAGGGTCAGCTTTTGCTTCGTGATGGCGCTGCCCGCGTTATCGTGCCGATAGGCGGGCCAATCATCTGCCCGCAAGGAAGTTCCCGCGTCCAGAAAAGCAATGCAAGAAGCGAGGATCGCAAAACACGAGAGTCTCATGAAATCCTCCTTTCGTTTTTTTCGTTTGACAGAATTCCCTTGTCTTGAGAGAGGTCATCGCCACGGCAACCTTACAGTGTCCACCCCTGGCGCAAGCTTGTCCCCCTTCGTCGAGCAGGAGATCCCCTTGCCCCACCCGCCGCTTCTGGTGATGGCCGGGTCTTTGTCCACGTACACCGCCTTGCGACCCTTCTGCCAACGCAACCTCACGGAGCCGTCATGTAACTTCGCTGTGTCCAAGACAGAGACGTTGGATGAATCGGCGAAGCCATCCACCCAGAGGCAATCGGGTGGAACGAGGTTAAGCGTAGGCTCGGCGGCCAGTCCCAACGCGCACGCCGCAAACAGAACAACAGCAAGAGCCGTTCGATGCCGCATGATCATTCCTCCTTCTGGTAAGTGGACACGATTTACAAGATTAACAAGATACAATCATGTGAATCCTGTAAATCCTGTCTAATAGGCATGCAAGTAGTCTATACGAACTTCGTCACGCCCAAAATGGAAACCGGGTATCGGCCGCTGGCATCGGGCATGACCGGGGGATGCTTATCCCCAAGGTCCACTTGGCCGTTGAAAATCTCGTACTGCGGCAGCAAGCTGCGGTCTGCAAACAGTCGGTCAAACGTCCGAAGTTGCGTCCACGCGATCGGGTTTTCTGGGTGTGGCTCTCCAGGCTTTTGCCGAACTGGCGATCCACCCTGGTGATCGTACAATCGCTGCCGGTCCGCGCGTGATCGTGAAACAGCCGGATTCACGCGGGATTCTCTGCTTCTTCCCGGCCATTCTCTCGGTCGTCACCCAATTCGACGTGTGTCCGGTCGGCTGGTACAATTGCCGGATGGAGTTTTGGGAAGGACAGGTCGTGTTTCGATGTACGTCCGCCGGCAAGTGTCGTTTTCCCGGGGTTTTGTGAATTGTTGGACATTTGGACGTATGCTTCAGCCGTCCAAAAATTCCCACAGGCCGCCGTGAGCGGTCGTAAGTTGTTGCCCGGCACCACATTGCGGCGACCGGCCATTGGCAATCGTGCGTTGTCGAACCTCCAGTCAAGGCGAATTCTCCCGTCGCGGTTTCCGCTGTAACGTGTTGCATTTCAACAAGTTACAGCCGCATGAATTATTGGACGTTTTGGCCGCCCCAAAATCCAACAATTCGTCCGTTCGTAGTGACCGAAAAAGGGACCAGGTTTAATTTGCCGGAACGGCCCGAAGGGTGCTGCGCACAAATTAAACCTGGTCCCTTTTTCGGTCGGGGGAGGTCCCCGACCCCCTGGAGGTCCTGCGTCGAGCAATCGGCGGCCTCGGGGGCGGGTCCTTGACAGACCGGACGCAGCCATCAGAATGGT
>JAUWJC010000395.1 GCA_030607895.1 Pirellulales bacterium | reverse complement strand
CAAGCTGGGCGGCCGGCAGCGTATCGGCCGGACGCTCGTTGTCGATATGCTTGAGTGCCGCCGGCGGCGAGTCCTCACCGGCAAGCCGTTGGATTGCCGGGCCCGGCTCGGCGGCCAGATCGCAGCACAGCGCAATTGCCCCATCGGGCTGGACAAGGTTCATGGCGGCGTCGATTGCGCGGCCCAGGTTCTGCCAGGTCTGTTGGGTAGGACCGCCCCGGACGGTTGTCACCACCAACTCCGCCCGGCGCGATACCGACTGCCCCCAAGCCGCCTCGTACAACTGCCGGCCGCGACGCTCCACCGCACGGGCGTCGCCGGCCAGTACGTCGAGAACGCTTTCGCCCGGGCCCGGCACGACCTGGACGGTCAACGTCACGCCCAGCAGCCAACCGACCTCGTCAACCTCCTTGATGAGACGTTTTTTCTGGCGTCCGTGTGCATGCAACGCGGCGGGTGAGCGGAACCGCGAAAGGGTGCTGGTATCGGAGAAGGTAGGATACAACGTGCCGTGGATGCCGTGATAACCGGCGGCCGTCCTGCTCCTAAGGCAGCCAATCGGCAACACCAGGTCCGCCTCGTGGATCGCCCGGTTCAGCAAGATCGGCTCGCCTGCTTCGTTGGCCGCTAGGTAGGCCAACTCTTCACGCCTGCTCGGATCGTGGGTTATCAGCGTGATGCGGTCCTTGAGTTGATCGGGCACCCGCACTGCTTGTTCCAAGCAGTGGCACGCGTCGGGCCGGGTCTGAAGCACGGTGATTCCGTCCGGATCGACACGGGCATCCACAAGGCAGCCGACCACCGCGGCAACAATTTCGGCCGCCCGGGGTACGGCATGACCCAATGCCAGCACTACCCGGTCGCCCGGGGTAGTACTTTGAGCCAGTGCTGGATAGTCGAGCGGGTTGTCCAGCGCCTGCTGGACTGCCGTGGCCGGGTCGTCCAGCGGCTTCTCGTCCGGGCTGCCGCACTCGGCCAGCAGCACGCCATCGGAAAACTCCAGTTGGACCGACGAATCGGCCCCGTATTGCACGACACAAGGCATTTTGGGGATAATAGCCAGACTGCGAAAACAGGGTAAACAAGCGAAGGCGCCACGGAAGGGGACAGGTCCATGTTTTCGGCCAGCGGTTTACCCGAAAAAACGTCTTCTGGCCGAAAAATGGACCAGTCCCCAACTGGCCGCGGCGACAAAGCACTTCATTTTATCGGCCGAGCCAACGCATGGTCAAGAAGTCGAGCTTTACGTGGAGGGCCGATTCGCGAATAATTCAGCGTCGTCACTCAAGTGTTCAGTATTGAAAGGATAGATGGAATGAGATGTGTAGTAAGGAGGAACGGGATGCGTGGCGCGGTTGTGCTTTGTCTTGGTGTTGCGATGACCTGCTGGCTTGGCTGCGGCAAGAAGCCGGCATCCGAGGAACCCCAAGCTCCCGACACGCCGGCCGCCAAGACCCAAACACCCGCCGCACCGGCCGAGCAGCCGAAGACCGCTCGGGGTGTCTTGGAGGCGATGGTTGGGGTCTACAAAAAATGCACCAGCTACGCCGACGCCGGCACGGTCCGGCTGCAAGCGTCCGGAGGCGATCAGAAGATCGATCAATCGGTCGATTTCTCGGTCACGATGGTTCGTCCGAACAAGATACGACTTCAGGTTTACCAGGGGATGCTGGTATCGGACGGCAAGGAGATTCGGGCGGCCGTGTTGAACTTGCCGGACCAAGTGCTCCTCAGAAAGACTCCGGAGAAGTTGACGATCCAAACGGTGTATTTCGACGAGATGCTCAGCGCCGCCATAACGCAGGGATTTGCCGGCCCGTCGCCACAGTTGGTGTTGTTGTTGGCCGACGATCCGCTGAAGGCGTTTTTGCACGGGGCCGACGAGCCCGAGTTGGCCGAGCCGGGCAAGCTGGGCGAGCGGGACTACTACCGGATCAAGATCAACCGGCCCGACGGATCATCGGTCTTCTGGATCGACCAGGAGACGTTCGTGTTGCGGCGAATCGAGTTGCCCACCGACGAGTTTCGTCGAATGCTTGGCGGCCAGGCCAAACTGGACAGCATCTCGCTGGAGGCCGATTTTGCGGGAGTGCAACTCAACGGCCAGATCGAGTCGAAGGCGTTTCGGTTCGAGATGCCCGAAGGGGCGGAAATCGTCAAGTTCTTCATGCCGCCGCATCCGGCCCAGTTGCTAGCCAAGCCGGTTCCCGACTTCACCTTCGAGTCCCTGGACGGGAAGCTGGTTACGCCTAAGTCGCTGGCCGGGAAGATCGTGGTGATGGATTTCTGGGCAAGCTGGTGCGGCCCCTGCCGAATGAGCCTGCCAAATCTACAGAAGGTCTACGAGCAATACAAGGATAACGACAAGCTCACCTTTCTGACGGTAAACGTCGATCGGCCGGACGTCCCGAACAAGAAACTCACCGATATGTTCGGCCAGTTGAAGGTTACCGTGCCAATTGTCCGCGATATGCAGCAGCTTTCGATGGGTTTCAAGATAACGGGCATTCCCACGCTGTTCATTTTGGGGCCCGACGGACTGGTCCAGGATTACGAAATCGGCGGCAACCCGGCGTTGACAACCGCCCTGGCGGGAAAGTTGGAAAAACTGCTCGCCGGCGAGAACATCTACGAGAAGCCGCTCCGGCAGTACCAGGACCAACTCAAACGGCGCGAGGCGGCGATCGAGCGAGATGCCGAGTCGGGTGAAGGCCCGACAACCGAAAGCCAAGAGATACCCCGAGCGGAAATCGCGCCGCAAAGCGAGCCGAAAACGTTCAAGCTCAAGCCGCTTTGGAAATGCACCGAGTTGAAGACGGCCGGCAATATCCTGATCGTGCCTGCCGCGGACGGCTCGCCCAGAGCAATGGTCGTCGACACCTGGAAATCGGTGGCCGAGATCGACACGCAAGGCAAAGTGCTGGCTACCCATAAGCTGGAGATTCCCGACCAGGAAGCGATCAGTTTCCTCCGCACGGCCGTTGGGGCCGACGGCAAGCGATACTATGCCGGGTCGGCCCCGGGAATGCAGCAGTTCCACCTCTTCGATCAGGACTGGAAACCGCTTCTGAGCTATCCCAAGGATGCACAAGACAATCCCCACGCCGGCATTACCGACGTGCAGATGGGCGACCTCGACGGTGACGGCACGCCCGAGTTGTTCGTCGGTTACCGGGGTATCGTCGGCGTGCAGGGCCTTTCGCTGGACGGCCAACGGGTGTGGGCCAACCGATCGATCGAGACCGTGCTGCGATTGGCGATTGACGGTCCGAATGAGAAGAAACAGCGCAATCTGCTCTCGGCCAGCAGCCGCGGCGCGCTGGCCGTGTTCGACTCGAAGGGCCAGCGCGGGGCCGATATCTCGGTGCCCAACCGGATGGTGCTCTGGATCGCGGCCGCCGATCTAGACGGCGACGGAAAGCCGGAACTGTCCGGCCTGGCACCATTGGAGTTGGGGACGAACATTTTCCTCGGGTTCGACCGCCAGGGCAAAGAGCTTTGGAGCCACAACTTGCCCACCGGAATCCACGAGCAGCCGGTCGAGCCGATCACGCCGGGCAACATCTCGGCCAGTGGGCCGGGCCAGTGGCTGGTGGTGGCGGCCGACGGCTCGATACACATCATCGCCGCCGACGGCAAGTTGATCGACCGGTTCGACTACGGGGCGGCCATCGGCGGACTGGCAACCCTCAACCTAGCCGGCCGGCCCGTCCTGCTAGTCTCCTCCACCAACGGCCTGGAAGCCTGGCAAATCGAGAAAAAGGGGGACAGGCGCGCTTATTGACGAGCGGAGGCGTTTCTGATAGACTTTGGGAATGCCACGTGCCGCGCGAATTGCTCCTGGAGGAACTGTGTTCCATGTCTTGAATCGAGGCGTGGGCCGGATGAAGTTGTTTTCCAAGGAAAAGGACTATGCTGCATTCGAGGGGCTCTTGGAGGAGACTATCGAGTCGCGGTCGATGAGGGTTTGCGCGTATTGTCTCATGCCAAACCATTGGCACTTCGTGCTATGGCCCGAGCATGACGGGGACTTGTCCGCTTTCATGCAGCAGCTCACTACCAAGCATGTGCGGCGTTGGCAGTTGCACCGCAAGCAAGTGGGTTACGGACACGTTTACCAGGGCCGGTACAAGTCGTTTCCGGTCGAGGAGGAAGAGTATTTCTACCGACTTGTGCGGTATGTGGAACGCAACGCGTTGCGAGCGGCGTTGGTCGAACGGGCCGAAGCTTGGAAGTGGTCCAGTCTTTGGCGTCGAACCTCGGGTACGCCGGAGCAAAAGCAACTTTTCGGCGACTGGCCGGTGGCTTATCCCAAGGGGTGGTGCAAGTTCGTCAACCAACCGCAAACCGAGGCGGAGTTGGACGCCATTCGTCGCTGTCTTTCCCGTGGCCAACCCTATGGAAGCAATGATTGGGTACGTCAAACGGCAAAACAACTCGGCCTGGAATCGACACTCCGTGCCCCCCATCGCCCAAGAAAAGCCGACGGCAATCAATAACTACCCAATAAGCGCGCCTGTCCCCCTTT
>JAUWJC010000086.1 GCA_030607895.1 Pirellulales bacterium | reverse complement strand
GTGGGCAGTGGATAGTGGGCAGTGGGCAGTGGGCAGTGGATAGTGACGGTCGAACAGGCCGCTTGCGGCTTCGCAACCGCCAACCCCCAACTCTCAACTCTCAACTCTCAACTCTCAACTCTCAACTCTCATCGCGTCCCATCATTCTAGCAAAGAAACGTTTCACGGGGCGCGATTTCTTCTCGGAATCTGGCTGATCGGCCACGCTTCCGGCCGATTTGTCGTCGGAACCGGCCTTGCGGTCGGGGGCGTCACCCCTCATGGATGCAAATAGCTCGGGTCGAGGGCTGTTCGGCTGGAGCCGCGGGCGGTCGGGATCGGGCTGGTCGTCGGCAACCCGATCGTACCTTCGGCCCGCCTCGGGCAGGGCGTCGACCTCGAAGCGGCTCGACAGCGATCCGCCGGACTTGGCCTGCTGCAATGCCTGGACCACGTCTGGATATGTTCCGCCCAGCTCGACAATCGCCCGGATTACAGTATCAACTCGGTTCGACACGATTCGCTTCTGATCCTGCTGGCGGACAGTGAACTTGGATACGGCTATCTCCCCGGATTCCGTGCTTTTGACCATGATTTGTGGCCCGGCCTCCACGGCCAATGGCGTTTGGAAACGCTGATGCTGGCCGAACAATACCAGTTCGGGACGTCGGCTGCGGGTAACGTGGATCATTGGCGTTCCGGTGGTATCGAGCACGTGATAGCTGAACTGCCCGCCAAAGCGTTCTCCCATCACCAACGGATCGTTGGGATTCATCGCCCAGAGCGCCCGAAACGCTCCGTATCGGGTTTCGGCGCTGCGGGTGCCGAGCAGGTCGCGAAGTTGCTCGTAGGCGGCGTAGTCGTCCATGGCGCTCAGGGCGGTCAGCGCGAACACACGGAAAGCCGGTTCGTTTCGTGCCGCTTCGCCCAAGGGTTTGGCCGCCGCACTCTCGTCGAGGTAAGCGAGCGCTTCGGCCGAATAGAAACGAACCTCCGGATTTGTGTACTTCAACCCCTTCTTCAACACCTCGACGCCTTGCTGGCCGATTGCCTCCAATTGCAGCGCGGTGCCAGAGGCGGTGATCGGATCGAGGAGTTGCTTTTCAAGAAGCGTCATTCGCTGCATCCGCTCGCCCGGCGATTCCCGCAGTGCAACCGCCCGGACTGTCTGCACGTACCGCTGGATGTTGTCTTTGTACCGGGGGTGCACGGCCAGTTCGATGTACTTGTCGGTTTGTGCTTTGGCCACGCCCACCTTGACACCCTTTTCGAAGGTATGGAATCGCTTGTTCACGGCATTTGCAACCCGGGAGCTGTTCAGCACGTTTTGGTGATCCGGCTTGAGCACCAGCCCCAGCGAGCGAGATTTCAAGGCGATGCCGCCGCCGAGGATTCGTCCGCGACCGGCCAACACGCGGTTTTTCTTGCCGTCGGCCGAAGGATCGACCAGCACCGGTCCCTCGGCCAGCGCCAAGACGTGACCGTCGTGAACCTGGTTACCCAGCACGGCCATTTCTCTCAAGCGTGTTTCCAACAGCCAGCCGCCACGCAGACTGGTTGTTTCGCTCCGCGAAGGGATACGCACTTCCACGTCCACGCGATCGCCTTTTTGGATACCCGGCCTGAGCACTGCCCGGAGTAGAACCAGCGAAGTGTCCTTGGAGCTAAGCACGGTGTTCGGCACGGTGACACCCCGGGTCTGCATTTTAGACAGCAGGGCAGCGCGTTGCGGCGAGGGTGCCGGGTCGCTGCCCGTGCCCGGCAACCCAGTCACGAGTCCCACTGCCTCGACCTTTACCGGGAACATGCCGAACGGCACTGCCATGTCGCGAATCAGGCGTATCTTTTGCCCTTCCGCTTCGGATCCATCAGGGCTTTGCGAACGCATGGCCAGCGGGTTCCAAGTGGAGCACCCGCCAAGCAATACCGCCCCGCAGAAAAACGACGCCAAATGCAATTTCATGATTCCATGAACTCCTACTCACACCGGATGCACTTGCGGTGTCGGTGGTATAAAGCCGCGACCGGTTCGTAGTGACCGCATTCATGCGGTCTTGCCAGGTATTCGGCCGGATGGACCCGATGAATCGGGTCACTACGAGCGGCATAGCGGCCGAAAGACCATCTGTAGAAAAGGTAGAAAAGCAGACGCGGGCGGAACAGTAGTGGTTTAGCCGGAAACGGTCAAGTGGAATGTGGAGTTGTAGCGGGTGGATGGGCGAGATGGGTAATCTAGCGAGGCTTCGCCTCAGGCCAGCAGGAGGGTTCAGGATTCAGGATTTCTGGGAAAACGTGGAATTCCAAGTCCTGAACCCTGAACCCTGAACCCCAACAAAACTTGACTCATTTGTAACAACTTTCGAGGACTACGTTACCTAAAAAGACCCTACGGGGGGTCGTAGCCGCCATGATGCCACGGATTGCAGCGGACTATCCGCCAGACGCCCCGGACCGTGCCCCGAATCACGCCGTGCTTGCGGACCGATTCGATGAAATAGACGCTGCAAGTGGGCTCAAAACGGCAGTGGCGACCCAGTAGTGGGCTGAGTGTCCACCGGTAGATGCGTACGATGCCGATCAGCACCCAAGCCGGCAGACGCAGCAATTTCATCGTGTTCATTTTGCTCTTCCGTTTTTAGGTGCAAACTCCTGGAAAGCGGCCGGTGTGCCACTGCTTGCGGAACTTCCCGTGAGCGTTGAACTTGCATCACGACACTGCTTGCGGGATACCTGTCTAATTCGGAAAGCCCGCAAGTAGTGCCTGCCCAACTCAAATGGCTTATTTTCTCCGGGCAAGCAGTGGCACACTGCCGCGTTTCTAGCATTTTGCACCCAAGAACGGAAGAACCGTTCATTTTGCTAATTTTCCAGCAACTCGACGGGCCAGGCGGAGGAGCGATTCCCGCAAACCGGCCAGGTCCGGCTTGCAATCGCGCCTGGGGATCACCACCAAATCGATCTCATCCGGCAGCGTATTGCGGCTGAGGCGGAATGCTTCGCGAATCAGCCGTTTCCAGCGGTTGCGGACCACCGACCCACCCACCTTACGCGAGACGGATAGTCCCAGCCGCGGATGGAAAAGACCGTTCTCGCAGCCGAAGACCAGCAACCGGTCGTCCGAGGCGCTTGCACGGCGACGGTATGCCCGCTCGAAATCGGCACCCCGGCGTATGTGGTGCTTGCCGAGAAATCGTTGATCGTCCATGGCCAGTCGCTTTCAGCTTTCAGCTATCAGCTTTCAGCCTGAAACCCCACAAAAAACGTTGTTTCCCGGGACTGAAAGCTGAAAGCTGATCGCTGAAAGCTGATCGCCAAGTATTACCACTGCAAGTTAGCTCGCGGGTTCTGGGACTGTTGCTTGTCGAACTGCCGGATCAATTCCTGGCTGGTTTCGTCGAGATGATCGGGCAGTGCAATTTCGATTTCGGCCATCAGATCGCCGGGCGGTTCTCCCGGACAGATGACACCCCGGCCCTTGATCCTCAGCTTGGTGCCGCTTGATGTGCCCGCGGGCACTCTGAGCGAAACGGTCCCGCGCGGCGTGGGCACGTCGACCTTGGCTCCCAGTGCGGCCTCGGCCAGTGTCACCGGCACCCTGACGTAGAGGTGGTTGCCGTGCCGCTGGAAGTGCGCGTGCGGCGAGACCCGAACGGTAAGTAGTAGGTCGCCCGGCCGTCCCCCGGCAAGCGACGGTTCCCCCTGTCCGCGAAGCCGGATTTTCTTGCCTGCTCGGATACCGGGCGGTATCTTGACAGTGATTGACTCCATCTTGCCCGACTCGTGGCGGGCGGCAATCTGGGCCTCGCCGCCGGTCACCGAGGTGGTGAAGGGGATGAGCAGTTCGTGGTGGACGTCGGCCCCCCGACTGTGCGCCTTTGCAGCCCGTCTTCGGCCGGTGCCGCGTGGGCGGTATTGGCTGAAAACGTCGGCGAACCCGCCGGGCGGTTCTTCGCCGAAGCGTTCACCGAAGAATTGGCTGAAGTCGACCGTCTCGCCGCCGAAGCCACCGAACCCGGCCGCCGGGCCACTCGTCGTCCAGAACGGGCCGGCTTGCGGTCCGCCGGGACCCCCGGCTGCCTCGAACGAGCTGCCGTATCGGTCGTACATCTCGCGTTTTTCGGCGTTGTTGAGCACGTCGAAGGCGGCCTGCACCTGCTGAAACTTCTCTTTTGCCGCCGCGTCGTCGGGGTTCAAATCCGGATGGGACTTGCGCGCCAACTCGCGGTAGGCCTTCTGAATCTGCGTCTGCGACGCATCGCGACGAACGCCCAATGTCTTGTAGTAGTCCTCAGCCATATCCTGCCGGCCGTCCCGTGATGGTATAGTGCCGCCGCATGCCCGCTTGTCTCACTTCATTCTAGGTCTAGCACCGGGTAGTCATCAAGCGGCAACGGCGTGCTACAGTTGTCATATCCCGTCCAATTCCCTGGAGATGAAATGAAAAAAGGGGTCAGAACTATTTTTCGCCAGGGGCCGGCCGTGAAGTACTCATGCGATTGTCTAAAAATAGTTCTGACCCCTTTTTTTCTCGCCGGATTGGCACTGGCAGGGGGGGGACAACTTGAAGTGACGGTCGTCGACCGCGATTCGGGCAAGCCGATCCCCTGCCGAATGCACCTGAAAAACGCGGCCGGCAAGCCCCGAAAGGCCAAACGGGCGCCCTTCTGGCACGATCACTTCGTTTTTGACGGAAAAATCACACTCAAATTACCCAAAGGCAACTATTTCTTTGAAATCGAGCGGGGACCGGAATTCGTCACCCGAAGCGGTCGTTTCACAATCAACGATTTTGCCGACGACTCGAAGGAAGTTGACTTGCGGAGGTTTGTAGACATGTCGGCCCATGGCTGGTGGTCGGGTGACCTCGACGTCCGGAGGCCGGCCAACCAGATCGAACTGTTGATGCTGGCCGACGCTCTGCACGTCGTGCCGCTTGTCACCTGGGGAAATGACAGGCCGAAAAAGGGACCCGGTTTAATTTGCCGGAACGGCCCGGAGGGTGCTTCGCACAAATTAAACCTGGTCCCTTTTTCGGCTCCGGTCCGCTTCGACAACAACCGCTACTACCACCTGATGGCCGGTAGCTTCTCCCGACCCGGCGGGACCCTGCTACTATTCAATCTGCCCAAGCCGCTGGAGTTGGACGCCGCCGACCAGGAATACCCATCGCCGGTCAAGCACCTCATCGCGGCCCGGGAACATACGGGTATTTGGATCGACCTGACCGGGCCGTTCTGGTGGGACCTGCCCATGCTGGTGGCCAACGACCAGATCGACTCGATCGAGATTGCCCACGGCCATCTCTGCCGCGAGAGTGTCATCGACAACGAGGCGGGCGGAAAACCGCGCGATAAGATGCTTTATCCGGGCAAGTGGGGCGGCGCGCGTTGGTCGCAGGAGATCTACTTCCGCCTGCTGGAATGCGGGCTGCGAATTCCACCCGCCGCCGGCAGCGGTTCCGGCCAGGCACCAAATCCGCTCGGCTACAACCGCATATACGTGCATGTGGAAAACCAGTTCAGCTACGAGAAGTGGTGGGAGAACTTTCGGGCCGGCCGGGTCACAATAACCAACGGCCCGCTGCTTCGGCCGCTTGTCCACGGCCAGTTGCCCGGCCACGTCTTCCGCGCCGATGAAGGCGAGACGCTCGATCTGGAAGTCGGCCTGACGCTCTCCACGCGCCAGCCGATCAGCTACCTGGAGATCGTCAAGAACGGCCAGGTCGAGCACTCGATCCGCTTCGACGAGTACGCCAAGACCGGAAAGCTGCCGAAGCTGCATTTCGACCAGAGCGGCTGGTTCCTCGTCCGGGCGACGACCGACTTGAAAAAGACGTACCGCTTCGCCATGACCGGCCCGTACTACGTCGAGATCGGCTACCAGCCCCGCATCAGCAAGCGTGCGGCCCGATTCTTCCTCGCCTGGGTCTACGAGCGTGCCCGGCAGCTCGCCAAAATCGCCGACCCGCAACACCGCCGCGCCGTAATGCAGCCCCACCGCAAAGCCCGCGACTTCTGGCAAGCGTTGGTCGAGAAGGCCAGCGCAGAGTAGGTTGTGAGAGATCCGGGCTAACACACCTCGACGGTCTCGAACCCCATGAGGTCGGCCACCTGCCTAAGATCTTTGGTATAATCTCCGTAGACCATTGTCAAGTGCTGGCCGAAATCGGCCTGCTTGTAGAAGAACTCCTTCGCATTGGGCAGTTCGAGGTGCACGCGCAAGCTGCAACCCGTCGAATCGAACCCGCCGCCACCTACTATGGTGGCTTTGGTGAGCAGCAGTCTGTTCTTGACCACGGGATTTGCCCGCGACAGGGTGACTACCTGCCCCTTATCCTCTTCGAACTTGTAGCGGATGGTTGTTCCCCAGCCTTCGGCGGTGAAGTATCGGATTTCGTACGGCGAGTCGGGCTGGTCGAGCCCCTTCATTTTCAAGCTCGCCGCGTCGTGCAGTATCTGCAGCCGATTGCCTCCCGAATAGGTAGGATTGCCCATGTAAACCGATCGCTTGGCCGTACATATCGAGAAGATGTTGCTCAACAGTGCATTCGTATCGCCTTCGCAGCTTCCAACATATCCTTGGTCCTTCAACAGAGCATGAGCAAGGCAGGGAACGAATCTTCTTTCGGCCGATATTTTGGAACCGCACAGCTCGAAACATTCTATGGTAAACGCGCTGCATCCGTACTTCTTCATCGTGTTCCTTACGGCCAGATAGAAGTCCACGTCGTTCTTGATGAATTCCTTTTTCATATGCACCTTCGCGGCGTTGTTGATCACCGCATCGGTTATTTTCTTTACCTTCTCTTGCTCGGTCTTGTCTTGGACGACTCTGTCCATTTCCGCGAAGAACTCTTTGTACGATACGTACTTGTAGTCTATCCCGACCTGTTGCTTGATCAGTTCCGGGGAGGCACAACTGAGTCCGCAGCACGGCGGTGAGCCCGGCCTGTCGGTGACCGAGAGTATCTTGCTTTGCCTGATTGCCTTTCTGATTTGCATCAATCGGACCAGACGCTTCAGGTCGCCCCAGTCGAAGAGCAAATGGCTCTCGACCCCCGTGTTTCTGGGAAACGCGGCCATGTCCAAATGTGACGGCCCGCGCCCGACCGTAGCCAGCGGTACCTTGTATCGCTCGATACCGGGCACACGATATGCCGTCAGGAACAAGTCCACGTCGGGCAGGCCGGCCTCGATCTTCTTCCAGTCTTCGGGGCTGATCATGTCGGCCTTCGGGTACTCGAGCCACGACCGCTTGAGTTCGATAACGGCCGGTTCGAGCATCACGGCTTCGTTCGGCAGGCTATTCTTGACGCTTTTTAGGAACCGGTCGCACCACGACTTGTTAGCGGCCCGCTCTTTGTCGGGAGCCATTGACGACAGGCTCTCCCACCTGCACGGTCCGCCGTACGCACCCTTGTGGCCGCGATAGCCGAAGACCGGCTTGACTTTCACTTTCGTATTGATGGGCTTGGGAGACTCATCATCAAGGGCGGCGATTTCGGCAAGGCTCGGCGCCCCGCTTGCAAGTCGAGTGTTGGCAACCGCCATCGCCCCCAGCCCGGTCGCCTTGATGAAATCACGCCTGTTCATAACGTTCTCCTTTCGTGCTTTGTTTGGCGGGTGTCCACGGATTCACTCAGAGCACTTTGGTAATTCGTAAATTCAGTAGTTCCAAATTTGGAACTACCGAAATTGTGTTGTGTCTTACTTGCTTAAGTCCGGCAATTTGACGAACCTCTCGCCGTTTTTTAGCCAGGTGTTCAGGCCGTCGCCGGCCAGGTTGTACTGGTACTTCCTTTCCAGGCCTTTGAGTATTTCCGGGTCGCCCAACTCGCGGAAGATGCGATCGTGCGGGTCGAAGCGGTTGAAGATATAAATGCCGTCCACCCCGGCCTCCCACGCCCGCAATGCTTCGTCACGCCAGACTGGTACAATCTGCGTCGACTTTTCGAGGATGCTCGGCCGATAGTTGGGCACGATCCGCGAGGTGCTCAAACATGCGTACACCGGCACGTCATGCGGCTTGCACAACGCAACCAGGTTCTCCCACGGCTCGAAGTGATAGTACCCACCGCCGGTCAGGATATCGATCAGGTCCTCTTTCATCCAGGCAACCAGGTCCAGGCCGATGCCCTTGGCAAAACCGACCGAATCGGGCACGCGAACCGCAATGAGCATCGGACGCCCGCGCTTGGCCGATACTTCTTCGGTCATCTTCCGCACCCGACGCAACAGGCCGGTCATCATGTCGCAGTGTTGTTGGGTAACCGTGTCGCCGGTCATCTGCGGCTTGAAGTAGACCGGGTGGCGGAAGAAGTCGAATTCCAGGCCGTCCACGTCGTAACGCGTGGCCACGTCGCGCAGGATGCGGAATACCTTGTCCCGCGCCTCCGGCACGCCATAGTCCACCGCCGACCAACGATTGGCGCCGCGGGGGCACTTGTCGCCCTTCTTGCCCATCAGACACTGCGGATGGTCTTTCTTCCACTGGGTGAAATACTTCGGGAGGTAGGAGTCGTGAGTGTCGTTCATCCGCATCGACCAGAAGACCTCCATGTCGTGCTTGTGGCCGAACTGGATGATGGTAGCCAGCGTGTCGGGCCCGTCGGTGCCCAACTCCCACGGCCATTGGCCCTTTTGCTTGGCCAATTCAGTCTCAGGGCTATTGTGCGGATACAGGTCAAACACGCCGGTGGTGCAGTAGAAGATGGTGTCGACCTGCGAGCCGACCAGCGGCGAGGTCCGTTTGCTCAAGAAGTTCTCCCACATCTTTGGTTCACCGGGCTTGATCGCGCCCCTATCGCCGCCGTCGTTGTTCATAATGATCCGCCGCTTGCGGTGGGCCGCCTTCTTGCGAGCCGCCTTGAGCGACGCGGCGGACGCCGGCTTGGTATCCTCCGCAAACAACTCGCCGGCCGAACCGGCCACAACCGCGGCCGCCGCGGCGATCATCGAATCCTCAAGGAACCGGCGCCGGGTACGCTTGAACATGATAGTAGCTCCTATCTTCAGGTGGGACAAATTAGAGGCGGGAAGGGTCTACACGCGACCCTACGTGCCATGATAGACTATAGCTTGCTTCAGGTGTATACTCAACGCGGTCACAAACTGCGGTTTTGGAATGGAGTTATCAGTTATCAGTTATCAGTTATCAGTCTGAATACTCACAAGAGTCGCTGTTTCCAATCTCCGACTACTGACAACTGACTACTGACAACTGCGTCGCAAAACCGCAATCTATGGCCGCGTCGAGTATAGGTTATGCTTCAGCATACCACATTATCAATAGCGTGGCCTGCTGGAGGGTAATCGAATCTCAGAGCCGTTATGCTGAAGCATAACCCACCACTTCAGCCATATTGCATTACTGCGCTGTCAGGTCGAAATCTGCGCTATCCGTGCCCGGCTCAGGCACGGTGAAGGTGAGTTCTGTCAGGCTGGGATTGCTATAGCGGGCGGGTATCAATTGCCGTAGCGGCTTGAGCTGGGCCAGTTTTTCGGGCGGCAAGGCGTAGGCGCCCGGATCCATACCCACCATGCCCGCGCTTCCACCCGCGTACTTGCTGATATCGACCTTGTACGTTCCGGGCAGTGCTCCCGGTTTCAATTCGTAGCGGCCGTCGGCCCCGGTCCGACCGCCGAAACCCTGCTCGGTAGAGCGGAAAGCGACGGCCGCTCCCTCCAGCGGCTTTCCGTCCAGAGTAATCCTTCCCGACACCGGAACCGTCGACGAGTCAGCCGGAGTCCTGCCGCAACCGAAAAGGGAAACGCTCAGCACGATCCCGATCACGCCCACGATCAAAGTCTGCGGGAAAACTACTCTCATAACTCTCGCATTCTCCGTGGCCTCCGTGACTCCGTGGTGTATCCTCGGCCGTGACAGAGTCAGTACTCCCCGATCACATTGCCGTCGTGGATGTAGTTCAGGTTCCGCCATGTACTGGCTTCAACCGTTTCGCTTATGAAGTGGACCGAGCCGTCGCCGAAGACAAACTGCGCGCCGCCCGGATGCATGCTGGAAAAGACAAACGAATGTGGGTACTCGCCGCCGAGGCAGTTAGGACATAGGCTGGGCTGTACGCAACCGGTGCTCGTCAAGCCGGCCTCGTTGACCGGCATGTTGATCAGCGACGCCCGTAGCCATGCGATGTCCGGGCACGTTAGCGGGGACGCGACCAGGCCCACACAATGGTAGGGCAAGCCCCAGGGGTGCCTGTCCCGCCAGCAATTGTACTGTACCGACTCTCCGACGGCGATCGTGTTACTCAGCCCGTCGGTGATATCTGCTATGCGCGCAGCCCCGTTGTTGCCGAACATCCCCAGCCCCGGCCTGCCCCCGTACATGCTGTACCAGCCAAAGCAACCGTAGAAGTTGCCCCAGGCGAACAGGTAACTCCCCGCTGCCGCCTCGGTTCCGCCGGTGGACACCCCCGGGGGCTCCAAGTCGGACGGGCAGGCGAGCACGGCCAGCTTGGTCCTGATCACCGGCTGGTTCACCGCCGGGTCGCCGTATACTTGCGCCCCGTGGCCGCTGGACGAGGAGGCCGGCTGGCTGAAGTCGTACGCCTGGTACAACGACATCTGGTCGAGCTGCGCAAGCAGCAGGGTCCAGCCGGACGTATTCAGCACGCCACCCTTGTCGTCCATGTGGGCGGCCGCATCGCCCTCAACGCAGCCCGTCGGCCAGCCGCAAATGCTCTGCGGGCAGAAAGCGTTTCCAGAGTTGACCCCCCCCGGCGGAAACACCGAGTGGGCCGTGTGATAGTTGTGCAGCGCCAGACCGATCTGCTTGAGATTATTGGCACACTGCATCCGCCGGGCCGCCTCACGCGCCGATTGCACCGCCGGCAAAAGAAGCGCAATCAGAATCCCGATGATCGCGATCACCACCAGGAGTTCGACGAGTGTAAATCCGGATTTTGGATTTTGGATTTTGGATTTTGGATTTATGATGGGGGACATTGAACTGGTTTGCCAAATGGTCAGTTCAGTGAGAGGGGTTGCTATGGATTCTGAAGAAATGCAGGACCGGCCCAAGCGGTCACTGCTGGTAGTAATTGTAGGGTGCGTGCTTGGCCGCCCGCACAGCCCGCCGGATCGGGGCCTCCCTTGCGTGCGTGCCAGCCCGCCCCCACCGCAATTAACCGCCCC
>JAUWJC010000562.1 GCA_030607895.1 Pirellulales bacterium | reverse complement strand
GCAACCAGCCTGCGCTGACGGCCTCCCGCAGGGCAAAGTCAACCACCTTCGCTCTCCCCACCACCCAGCCCCGTCCAAATCGGACGACGCTAGCCGCTAGCATTTCGCAAGGTTACGATCAAGGCCATTTGCGGCACTAGCCTCTAGGGCAACTTGCCCTAAAGCGAAACAGAACGAAACGTCGGACATTTTGTCCGACGTTTTATTTCCTCGCCCTGGACCCCCGCGTTCGGCTACTGGGCGAGTCTCTGGAGCGGCCCGGACCACGGCGGGGGCGGCGGCTGCGGTAGGTATGAGTCGCCGAAATCGACGAGGGACACGCGACCGCCTGAGAGCCCGTCTGAGGGCCGCTTCCCGGCAAGGTGTTTCGATACGTCCGAGGCCATCAACACGCACTGGCGTGGACGTGGTGGCCTCGATTCTACCGGGGACGGGACGTTTCGACCTGTTTCACAGGGCCACGGCCACGGCCGGCCGACTTTCCGGCGGGTTGACAGCCCAGCGGCCGGCCGTCAAGATCGGGGGCGTAGAGTGGCGCAACCAGAATCCCATCTCGACCAGCGTACAGCCCTGCGCGCCATCGGGGCACTTCTTCGGTTGTGCTGCTCTACACCGGTGGCCGCAGGGCGTTTACCCATGAACCAGGGCCCTTATCAAAAAGAGGGAAACATGAGTGACGACTGGAAAGACCGGCAGGAATTCGCCGTTTGGGCGAACACGCCAGACGGCAAGCGGCATCGGTATTGCCTACCAACCGACTACCACCAGGCGGAACGGGTCGCTAAGGAATTGCGTGCAAGCGGACGCAGTAAGGTTTCTATCCGCGACTTTAACGCGGTCGACGATCTATCCGAGGCCCTACGCGCTCTGCTGGCCTCACCTATTCTCCTCGGGGACGATCCGGCCACCGTGGCCGCATATCAGCAAGCCCAGCGTGCGCTGGAGAAAGTCAGCACATATCAGCCGCTTGAGCAACCACTTGGCAGTGAGGCGAAATCGTGAAGGGCATGAAGTGCATAGCGTGCAACAAACCCGCCGGCGAATCCGACTACCAGCACCCCACCGGCAACGAGCGGCTCTGCCTTGCGTGTTGGGAACGAGTTGTCCGAGGCGGACGGGTGCCGGAAAACACAATCGAGGCGGTGCTGTACTATCACAATCACCCCGACGTGGGCGGGCCGGACGATCCGCTTGACCACGAAGACTACCGCGACTTGGAGTTATTGGGCCTCTGGCCGGAAGAGGACTGACAACCGCCCCGGGCCGGCCCTGGACCGCAACCAAACCCAACAGAAAAGGAAACCGAACCCATGAAACCTTCCACGCGAGCCCTGATCCTATCGGCACATTGGCGGCGGCGATTCGTCCCCACCCAGGATCGGCCGCCGGGGCAGTGTCCAACAAGGCCAGCGGACAGAAAACCGGGTGTCAGTGACACCCGCAAGGGGTGATTATGGGGTGTTTTCGGGTGTTTGCGGGGAACGTGGCAAGTGGCCGAAAAGCCTGAAAATATAGGGTTTTACAGCGTTTTAGCGGCCTGAAGAGAATGGCCCCGAATGCAAACACATTACGTCCACCCGGCAGCAATCACGGAGAAAGTTGTTCGACTGAAAGTGTCGGCCAAATATGTAGGGTACGTGAAACGCACCGCTCACTACAGCTTGTGGTGTGTTTCACGTGCCCTACAAGATTCACAACCTCTCAGAACTTGTCGGCCGGCGACCAGTGCAATCGGCCGAGCGGTCCAAGCGGTTCGCCCGCGGCGGGCCGGACCATGAAGGTCTCGCGGCCGGGGGCGGCCGGCTCCGGCAACACTTCGATATTGTGATGCCGTAGAACGGGCCAGGCAAAATGGTCCGGCGGCAAGGCGAGTGTAACCAATTCGAGGCCCGCCTGCCGGCTGAACTTCGCGGCGACACCCAACAGGGCTTCAGCCACGCCGAGGGCCGACTCCGCACAGCACACTTCCGAAACCAGCAAGCGGTCGGTTTCCAACTCGAGCCTCGCATAGCCTACAGCCTGGCCACCTTCAATGCAGAAAAGTACCCGGACCTTCGGATACGGATCGACCAGCATTTGGTAGAGTTGCCAGTAGTCCGGGTCTCGGACAACCTTGCCGTTGTAATTCGGGTACTGCTCGGCATAGAGTCGCGACATCTGGTCGAGGCACCACTCGTCGAGTGTTTCAACCATTCTGAACTCAAAACGGGCAGCGGCGAAGTTCATCTGCCCGGCAGGAACCGCAAGATACGCCTGGGCAATCGCTTGGAACCCAAATTGTTCGTACAGTCCGGGCAAGTCGGTAAACAGCACGCACGACCTATTCTGTCGATCGACGATGTTCATGCAGTGGCGGATGAGGTGCTTTGCGATGCCCTTTCTTCGATACGCCGTGGGCGTGGCAACCGAAGCGACGCCGACCGTCTCGACCTTTTCGTCCGCAAGCCAGATGCGCACTGGAATAAGCGAGATGTTGCCGAGCACCTGGTCGTCGAGATAGAGCGTATAGGGGGTCCAGGTGTAGAACCGTTTGCCCTTTTCGATCATCTGAGAAAAGACCGCCCGATCGACCGGGAAGGCGTCCATCAGCATCTCGTAAAGCGGCAGCAGGTCGTCGCCGGTTGGCGTGCGGATTTCACACCTGGAGAGATCAATTTCCATGGACCATTTGCCCTTCGAGGTCGATCAAACCGGTTGGAGTAACGATTTTTCCCGTGATTGTAGTCACCGAATACCTCGCGTTTTGGTATAATTGAGATCAGCTAGTTTTGAAAAAACTCCGTTGAATGTCAACGGGCAGGAAGCAAAGCAAAGGGG
>JAUWJC010000453.1 GCA_030607895.1 Pirellulales bacterium | reverse complement strand
TGGTGCTGGTCGGGCAGCTTATTCCCGGCCAAACGGCTTCGTTCGACGTAACGGTGACCGATCCCGGCGGAATTGGTAGCTACCTGGACGCCTGGATTGACGCCGACCGGGACGGGAACTTCCAGACGGTGGCCGACGAGCACTTTATCCAGAGCGTGGCAGTTACCCACGGTCTGAACCAGTTCAACCTGCTCTTGCCCGCGTATGTCCAGCCCGGCCAAACCTTCGTCCGCTTCCGGCTCAGTTCGGCCGGCGGTCTGACGCCCGAGGGCCAGGCCGACGATGGCGAGGTCGAAGACTACGCCGTCGAGGTCTTCGCCATGGCCGAGGACCTGGGAGTTGTCGACTATCGGGATTCGGGATTGTTGGATCCGGCGCCCGGCTCCTTCATCTATCGGTTTACGGCCGCACATAATGGTATCCTCACTGCCGAGTTACTCCAGGGCGCGACCGGCGGCACCAGCATGTCACTGTACGACTACGACGCCGCAACCGGCGTACTGACCCCGGCCTTGGAAACGGGCACGGGGCGAGTCGACTATGATGGGGCGGTTGCCGGAAATGAGTATTACCTGGATGTAACCGGTGTTGGTTCACCCGCTCAACTCGTTCTGTGCAATCTGCTCGAGCCGGTCGGGCCGGCTTTCACCGAACTGATCGTGCATGGCACCGACGGCAACGACACCCTGGGTGCCGGCGTGGGTGCCGGGCCGGGCGGCTCGCACGCTTTGACAATCAACGCCATCGATTACGACTCCACGTCGCTGCCCGCACTTGCCACGGTGATTTTTAACGCCGGGCTGGGTCACGACACCGTCAGCATGGTTGGCGGCGGCGGAACCGAGTGGGCTACCATGGAGGGCGGCACCGCCTCGATGGCCAGCGGGGGCATTCAACTGGACGCGTCGAATCACGAACAGACCCACTTCATCGCCACCTCCTCCACCGGGTCCTGGGCCAAGCTATACGATTCGCCGGGAAATGATTTCTTCGGCGGCGGGATTGATCCGGGCACGGGCATCAACGATTGCATAATGAGCGATGACGTCTCCTACGTGCATTACGTCTACAACGTTGGCACCGTGCGCGGCTACGCCAGCGGCGGGCACGACCGGGCGAACTGGGTCGGCGCGGCTGGGACCAAGGACGTCTTTACTGGAAAGGTCGGCTACAGCGACCTTGACGGTGCCGGGTACTATCTGTGGGGGAGACGATTCGAGGAAGTCACGGCCACCGGGCAGGATAACAACGACTTGGCCAAGCTGCACGATGGGTGGGGCGACGACATCCTGGAGGCCGGCCCGATCTCGGCAAAGATAAAGTACGACGGCAGCGAAACCAACTTCGTCGAGGCCGTCAACTTCCGCATTGTGCAGGCCTATGCAGCCTACGCAGGCGATGATACGGCCAATCTCTACGACTCGGCCGCCACCGACGACCGGTTTGTGAGCACCTTCGACGACGGTCAGCGACTCTACGGCCCGACCTTCTACAACCGGGCGAAAGGCTTCGAAACGATCAACGCACACGCCAGCAGTCTGGATAGGGCCAAGCTGTACGATTCGCCGGGCGACGACACCTTCAGTTGCGGACCCGACTTCGCCAACATGCAGTACGACGGCGGACCACTGGTCCAGACACACGACTTCCCTTACGCGTGCGGCTTCGCCTACGCCGGCGGGAACGACACGGCCTACATGCAAGACGCGGCCGCCACCGCCGACCGCTTGAAATGCAAGGGCAACTACGGCAATCTCTACGGCTCGGGCTTCTTCACCAAGGCCATCGGCTTCGACAAGCTGACCGCCACGGCCACACCCGGCCAGAACGACGTCGCGCTTCTCTACGACCGGGCCGGCGACGACGTGCTGGAAGGAACACCAACCGCCGCGAAGATGAAGTACGACGGCAGCGCCGACACTTTCACCGAGGCGGTGAACTTCCGCTACGTTCACAGCTTCGGCAACTCGGGCGGCGACGACGCGGCCAACCTCCAGGACGCGGCCGCCATGGCCGACACCTTCGAGGGCACGCCCGACGAGGGTAAGCTGTACAATTCGGACTTCTTCATTCGGGCGAAGAACTTCGACCGTGTGACGGCCACGGCCACTCCGGGCCAGGCGGACGTCGCCCTGCTGTACGACGGTACCGGCTCCGACGTCTTCGAGGCCTCGCCCACCACCGCCAAGATGGAATTCGGCGGCAGCGCGACTCACTTCATCCAGGCCGACGGATTCCGCTACGTTCACGGCCTGGCCTTTGCCGCCGACACGCCGGGGAGCGTCGACATAGCATATCTGTTGGATTCGGCCGGAAACGATGTGCTGAAGGCGTATCCCACCGAGAGCAAGCTGTACAACAACACGGTCGGGTTTTTCAGTCGGGCGAAATACTTCGACGAAGTACACGCCACCGGCGGCGGCCTGTGGCAAGACGACTGGGCTTACCTGTACGATTCGGCCGGCGACGACTTGTTGGAGTACGGCAGCGCCAGCGCGCAAATCTCTTCAACCGATGCCGTGCATTTTCTCAACGAGGCGTCGTGCTTCAAGCACATTCGCGCCCGGAACGGTTCCGGCGGTATCGACAGCAAGCTCGCTAGCCCGATGAATCCCGGCTTCGACATGGACGACTCCGGCTGGATTTGAGCCGGTGCGAAGCCACGAGCAGCCGCTCTCCCCCTTCCGCTTTCCGCCTTCCGCTTTCCGCTTTCCGCTTTGCTCAATAGTCGTACCAGATTCCGAAGCCGACCTTGTCTTCGAACCGATTGAAGAACTCGTACTGCTCGCTCATGCCGGTGTAGTATTGGGAGCCCAGCCGGAGCAGACGGCCGGTCTCGCCGCGCCACTGCCAGCCGGCCTCGACGACCAGGTTGCCGCCGAAATCGACCTCCTGGCGAAGGTGGCCGTTGACGGCCAGAAAGGGCGCCCCGCGCGAGCCGGTCGGCCTGGCGGAACTGTAGGCGAAGCCCAATTGGAACTCCCACGGCCGGCTGCCGCCGTCGTTGTGAAATGCCCAGCCCGCCTCCACGTACAGCCGAAGGTCCTTCTCGAGTAAGTACAGCGAATTACCCCACACGATCACGTCCCGGCTGTAGTTGATCCGCTCGACGGTAGGGTTCTTTATCATGAACTCGTCGCCGAGGTGCGAACTGAGGTGATAGTAAGCCAGCTTGGTTCGATATTGCTTCCGGCCGTATGTCAATGGAACACCAAAGCGATAATCGCAGGCCACCAGGTCCCGGTCCTCCTCGGGGTCAAGCCGCGGGAAGGCGGCCCCTTCGATGTCGATTTCCCAACCCTCCGGCCAGCGTGGGTCCGGCGTGCCATATCGGAGGATGGCCATGCGGCCGCCAAGCGTAATATCCCAAATCCATCCCAACTCCCGTTCGTGGACCCAGGAAGAGGCAAACCGGGGCTCCTTCATTCCGGCCAGATAGGAATGGTAAAGCAGCCCATCCGGTAACCACTCGAGGAACCAGGGGTCGATCCGCCCAGTGGACAGGCCCAGGTCGATGGCCGGCGACGATTGCGCTGGAACGATTTGGGTTACATCCGGGAGCCGGGCCAGTTGGCCTTCGGCCAAACAGACGGAAGGCACCAACAAACCCAACACAAACGCCGCCGCACTGGTTGCTCGCCACAGACAGTGGAGGATATGGCCGTACTGTTTACGCGGTCTTCCCATACCCCCCCATTCCCTCGGCATCGCTAGTCGCAAAGCCGAAAAAGGGACCAGGTTTAATTTGTGCGAAGCACCCTCCGGGCCGTTCCGGCAAATTAAACCTGGTCCCTTTTTCGGCAGAGCAAAGATGTTCGTTACACCACGGAAGGGGACAGGTCCATGTTTTCGGCCAGCGGTTTACCCGAAAAAACGTCTTCTGGCCGAAAAATGGACCAGTCCCCA
>JAUWJC010000013.1 GCA_030607895.1 Pirellulales bacterium | reverse complement strand
CGGTTTTGGTTTGCTCGGATTGAGTTTCGGGCCGCTTGGCGTGGACTTGGACGGTTTTGGTTTGCTCGGTTTGAGTTTCGGGCCGCTTGGCGTGGACTCTGGCGATCTAGCTTCGGCCGGCCTGCTCTTCGCGATCCTGTTGCGGATGTCGGAAAGCGAAGGCCGAGCCGCGGGCATGGGCGATTGCGGCTTCGATCGTACGGTAGATGCACGGGACTGCCGCGACTCCGCTCTCGTCGGACTGCTCGGTCGTGCAACTGACCGGGTTCGAGCCTTGGCTTCCATTTGCTGCCGGACTTGCCGAAATACCGTGTTCGAGAGCGTAGCGGTCGGCCGAGGTGTGGGCTTTGGCGTCGGCCGGGAAACACCGGGACGAGGTGTTTTCCGGGAATGTGGCGTCGACGGTCGCCGCGTAGATCGCTGCGTAGATCGCTGTGTAAATCGCTGTGTGGTGGATCGATGGCTTTGCGCGGCTGGAGAGCCACGTCGGCCAGCCTGTGATTGCCGCGACGGCGGATGCTTCGCCGCATTGGCGATACCAAACCCCAACAGCATCCCAACCAGCCCGCAGCAAAACAGCACAACGCGCCGCGTTAGGAAAACCCTCCTCGACCACGAACAGACCCTTAAGGCGACCATCGCTTTCTCCTAATCCTGACACCCCATGATAACGAGCCGAAAAAGGGACCAGGTTTAATTTGTGCGAAGCACCCTCCGGGCCGTTCCGGCAAATTAAACCTGGTCCCTTTTTCGGCCCCATGATAACAATTCCCTCTGGAACTGACCATGCAACCAGTATGCCAATCAGCGGTAGCAGCGTACGCATGGACGAAGGGGGCAAGCAGAAGATTATTGATAGCAATAACTTACGTCGAGTGCGGACGGTTGCCGGCAACATTCGCTCGCGAGCGGAAATGTGTAATCATTTTGATTCGCCAGGTCACATTGACGACACTCAGCGAAAAAGGGACCAGGTTTAATTTGTGCGAAGCACCCTCCGGGCCGCAGGGGGCAAATTAAACCTGGTCGCTTTTTCGACCCCCCGAGGGTGGCCTGTCGTCCCCCAAGTGATCTGTCGGCAGCCGGCTTTCTAAGAGGTCGAAGAAAGCCTATACTAAACAATAATGAGGTGATGCGAGTCGCCCATAGATTATATGACAACGGGAAACATGGGACAAAATGAGTAGCTCCGAAAACCATTGGGACATGCTCGCTTCCAATCTGGGGGCAACGCCTCCCGCCAACGACGATAAGCAGGAGGTGTCGCAAGCAGAACCGACGCAGCCGGAGTTACGGGAAGTGGAGCCTCGTGAACCAAATCCGCGAGAATCCGCCGTCGAAGAAGAACCCTCGACGCCGCAAAAGTCTCCGGCCGCTCGGGCGATGCCGGCACGATCCGAGCAACCGGCAAGCAATTGGGACGCATTGGCCGACGAATTGGGAGTGTCCCGTCCAGAAGAGCCCGCGGCAACAACTCCCGCGGAGGTTTCGGCGGAAGTGCCGGTCGAGATGGGCGAGGCGCCTCTGGAGCCGCAACGGCCATCGGAAAGGGAAAGCCGACCGAAGCGAGGCAGGCGACGACGCCGGCCCCGAAAGTCGGAGGCAAGGCAAGGTGAAACCGGCGGGAAAGATGGGAAATCAGTGCCCGAGGCAGCCGTCGACACAGTGCCCGTCGACACAGTGCCCGTCGACGCAGTGCCCGTCGACGCAGTGCCCATCGACGCAGTGCCCGTCGATGCAGTGCCTGTTGACACAGTACCTGTCGACGCAGCGGCCAAGAGCGAACAAGTGCAAGTACGGGAGCAAGAGGCAGATCACTCGGAAACAACGGAGGAGAAACCCTCTGGGGGCCGACCGAAGCGGCGGCGCCGTCGGCGTTCGAGTCGCAAGAAGGGGACTGAAAGGTCGCACGAGTCCGAAGGCGTTGAACCCAAAGCGGCGTCGGACGGGCAAATTGCCCGGGCTACGGATCAGCAGCCAAGTTCGAGCGGTCAGGCGGAGGCGATCAATACGACCGAGCGAAGCGAGGACCGGACGAAGGAAAGACCGGCCAAGCCCAGTCACCGCGGAATTCCCACTTGGGAGGAAGCCGTCGACCTGATGATTTCGGTCAATCTTCAAGCCAGAGCCAAGAATCCCAACGGCGGTACTTCTCGTTCGCGCGGTCAACGTGGCCGTGGTGGCCGCGACAGATCGGCCGAGAAGAAGAATTGAAGATGTCGAGGCACAAGCGGTTTCACCTCAAGGATTTAGTACTTCTGCGCGCGGAGTTGGCCCGATTGGGACTGACCCTGCCGATTGACGAGGATTTGTCGATCCTGGGCGAGCGGGTCGAGATCGGGTCTCTAGCCACGCCTAACCGTTTTGCGGTCCAGCCGATGGAAGGGTTCGATTCGACTTCGGACGGATCGCCCGGCGAACTGAGCTTCCGTCGCTACACTCGCTATGCAAGGGGCGGTTCAGGGCTGATTTGGTTCGAGGCCACGGCAGTGCTCGACGAGGCCCGATCCAATCCGGGTCAGTTGTGTTTGCACCGCGACAACGTCGACGCATTCACCCGCCTGGTCGAGGCCACCCGTCGGACGGCTTGCGATGCGCACGGGCACGAGGTGGTGATGGTAATTCAATTGACCCATTCGGGCCGATACAGCAAACCTACCGGCATCCCTCGGCCGCTGATCGCTCACCACAGTGCCGTGCTCGATCCAAAACACAATCTACCCAACGACTACCCGCTGGTAACCGACGAATATCTCGACCGATTACAGACGACCTATGTGGAGGCGGCCAGGCTGGCTGCCCGGGCCGGGTTCGACGGCGTGGACATAAAGAGCTGTCATCGTTACCTGGTTTCGGAGTTATTGGCGTCGCACACTCGGGAGGGGAAATACGGCGGTTCGTTGGAGAACCGTTCGCGGCTGCTACGCGAGGTGCTCGAAAAGATAACTCGCGAAGTGCCCGAGTTGTTCATCACGACGCGGATGAACGTCTACGACGCAATTCCTTATCCATACGGCTTTGGGGTCGACCGGGACGATTTCCAGAAGCCCCAACTGAGCGAGCCGCTGGCGGTGATCGAGCAGTTGCGAGCGTTGGGTATGCCGCTTCTGAACGTTTCGATCGGCAATCCGTACTACAATCCGCACTACGGCCGCCCTTTCGATCATCCGGTTGTCGGGGTCGACGCGCCCGACGAGCACCCGCTGGCCGGCGTGGTGCGATTCATCAACATCACACGCACAATTCAAGAGGCCGTACCCGAACTGCCGGTGGTTGGCGGAGGTTACACCTGGCTACGTCACCTGATGCCGCAAGTAGCGGCCGGTGTTATTCGCACGAAGGGCGCAACGTTGATAGGTCAAGGCCGGGGTGCGTTTGCCTATCCCGACTCACCCAACGACGTTCTCACCAAGGGCCACATGGACCCCGCCAAGACGTGCGTCACTTGTTCCGGCTGCACGCAGATCATGCGGGACGGGGCGATGACCGGTTGCGTTATTCGCGACAGCGGGATATACGGACCGCAGTACCGGCTGGGGCGTCGCTTCGCGCTGGACCACTTGCGTGAGCAGGCCGGTCGCTGCCGAGATTGCGAATTCGCCACCTGCACTGAGCATTGCCCGGCACGGGTCGATGTGCCGGCGTTCATCCGGGCGTTTGCCGACGGCAATATCGCGGAGTCATACGACGTGCTTCGTCGATCGAACGTCTTGCCGGAGATGTGCGGCCATGTTTGCCCGGCCGAAGTGCAATGCGAAGGCGGATGCCTGGAGCAGATATTCACCCGGTGCAGTGTTCCCATTCAAGACATCCAACTTGTGGTAAGCCAAATCGCCCGGCGCGAAGGGCTCGTCGGCGTGCGATTGCCCGAGAGCCCTTCCGGGCGTAATATTGCGGTGGTCGGCGGCGGGCCGGCGGGAGTGGCCTGTGCGATCCGACTGCTGGAGAAGGGGCATTCGGTCACTTTGATCGAGCAGGCCGATCGGCTGGGCGGCACGCCCGATTGTATCATACCGGACAGCCGCTATGAAAGCGCCGCCGAGGAGATCGGGGCGATTCTCCAGCCGGCCGTGGACGCCGACCGAATTCAGATCAAGCTCGGCCACGCATTGGGCCGCGACGTCTCACTTGCCCAACTGCAAGCTAAGCACGACGCCGTGTTTCTGGCAGTTGGGTTGGGTGAATCGTCGTCGCTTAGGGAAAAAGGGACCAGGTTTAATTTGCCGGAACGGCCCAAAGGGTGCTTCGCACAAATTAAACCTGGTCCCTTTTTCCCGGGTGCATGGGACGCTTTGGCATTTCTCCGCGAGGCAAAGCGCGGCAAGATCGACTCGCTCGGCAACAAGGTGGCCGTGCTTGGGGCGGGCAACACGGCCATGGATGCTGCTGTAACGGCCAAGAATCTGGGCGCCGGCGAAGTGTACATTGTCTACCGCCGCTCGTTTGCCGAAATGCCCGCCTGGCCCGGCGAGCGAGATGCAGCCATGAAGGCCGGCTGCCATCTGCTGATTCTCACCCAGCCGCTCGGCTATCAGACCGACGAAAGCGGCACGCTCGTCGGGCTGCAGATCGCCCGGACCGAGTTGGGTGAGCCCGATTCGTCGGGGCGCCGCCGGCCGATCGTACTGTCGGGCACCGAAAGCCTGATGGAGGTGGACACGGTTGTCGAGGCGATGGGGCAAGGAATTCCGGCCGATCTACGGGAAGCGATCGACGGTCTCGATTTCACCCGGCACCACCTGGTTGCCACGCAGGCCGACTCGCAGGCCACGACACTCCCCGGCGTATTTGCCGGTGGCGATCTGGTCAACGGCGGCACCACGGCGGTGCAGGCAATCCGTGAAGGAATGCTCGCGGCCGACGAAATCGCTGAGTTCTTGACGCGGCAGTAGACGGGGTTCAGGGTTCAGGGTTCAGGATTTGCGGGCAAAGGTGGAACTCCAAGTCCTGAACCCTGAACCCCGAACCCCGAGAACCCTCTCCTGGGTCTGAGGCTGCGCCTCGCTAGACCTTCAGGATACTCTTCATCTTGTACGATGAGTACGCCTTTTCGGTCACGGTCATCACGTGAATGGCGCTCTTGCCGTCGTTGAGCTTCGGTCGCCGGCCTTGCAGGATGCAATCGGCGAAGTAGGAGCATTCGGCCGTGTAAGGGTTGATCGGCTTGAAGGTGATCTTCTGGAATTTTCGGGCGACGTCCTTATCCTGTGCGGCGTCGTATCCGGCGGTTCCCAGCCCGAAGATGCCTTCCATCTTGCCGCGAGTGCTTTGGCCGATGGTGCCCTCGGTGTAGATAGCGCCCTCGGAGCCGTAGATTTCCAGTCGGGTACGGCTGGCTTCGTCGGGAATGCAGAAGAAGCTGTCGACGGTTGCCTGGGCGCCGGACTTGAATTCGAGCATGGTGGTGGCGGCGTCTTCCGACTTGTAATCCTGCACGAGGTTTCCAGTCAGGGCCGTCACGCGGCGGATCGGCCCGGCGAAGAACTCGAGCAGATCGTAGAGGTGGGTGGCCATGTCGATAAGCGCGCCGCCGCCGCCTTGTTTCGGGTCCTGCCGCCATGCGCCTTCCATTTTCGGATACCAGCCCGACAGTTGCGCCCGCATGTAGACGATTTTTCCCAGCCGGCCCTCTTCGATAAGTTCCTTGATTTTCACGTGCGCGCCGTGGAACTTCATCATGTAGCCTTCCTGCAGGAAGACCTTGTTCCGGCGACAGACTTCGACCGCCTCCTTGGCCTGCTTGACATTTAGCGTGAGCGGTTTTTCGCAAAGGACGTGCTTGCCGGCCTTGGCCGCCATCTTGATTTGCCCGGCGTGAACGTTTGCCGGCGACGCGATGTAAACGGCCTCTACGTCCGGGTCGGCCAGCAACTCTTGCTCGGTTGCGTAGGCCTTGGGTACCTTGAACTGAGTGGCGATCTGGTCGATGCCGACCGGGTCCATCACCGCCACCAGCTTGCAGTTCTTAGCCTTTATCATGCCGGGAATCGTCTTGCGGCGGGCGATTCCGCCGGCACCGATAACGCCGAAGTTGACTTTCGTCTTGGCCATGGGGTTGTCTCCTGTATCAATTATCAGTGGTCAGTGGTCAGTTATCAGTGGTCAGTTATCGGTTATCAGTGGTCAGTGGTCAGTGGTCAGTTATCGGTGGTCAGTGCCGGTCAGATAAGCCGCTTGCGGCTTCGCAACTTACCAACTTGGAAACAGTCAATAGTCGAGTAACATAACAGCCTGAGTAGGTTATGCTTTAGCATAACATCTTGCCTGAATGCGTTATGCTGAAGCATAACCTACGTGGCTTCCACAAATGGTGTTTCTAGGAAAACAACCTGTTCAACTGGGCCACCGCCGAGGTGACCAGCCGGGCGCCGGCGTCCCCTTCGTAAAACGTGCTGCCGACGGTCGACTCGTAGCCGCCCTGCCCGAACGATTCGGGCGTGGGTATGTAACCGATCGCGTCGTTCGATAAGCCCGACACGAGCGTAAACGTGGCGGGCGATTGCTCTTTGATCCGCATTGCGAACTCGCAGAATATCTCGCCGGGCAGCCCCACCAGCGCCACGTCGCCAATGCGGACGGCCATTACCTCGGCCAGGTCGGGTTCGTCCTGCTTCCGCGCCATCTCCAGGCGTATCTCGGCAAAAAAGGCATCCGGCAGGCCGTCTACCTGGCCTTGCGGCGGATTGGCGCGTGCCTCGTCGAGTATTTTCCGGCAGCGGTTGCGCTGGGCCTCGCCTATCTTGAGCCGAGCGAGCGTAACCTTCTCGCTGCTGGCGGCCACGCAATCGGCCTGACAAGGCACCCGGGCGTTGACGGCCTGGTGGGCCGCGGCACCGAGCATGTAGCCTATCCGCTCGACCGCTTGGTAACCACGGCCCTGCTTGGGGTCGCGGTAGTCGACGTGATTGACGTTTCCGCAACATCCGTTTAGAAATAGGCAAGTGAACTCGCCGCCGACGGTTCGCGACAAGGCCTCGGCCAAAGCGCCTGGAAAGTCGGCCCCGTAAAGCCAGTTGTCGCCCGCCAGTACGGCCGCGTGCAGACCAAAGTTGACCACTGCGGCCGCCGGACGGCCTTCCCGCTCGATGGTCAGGCAAACGACCTCCGGATCGACGGGGCCCCAAACGCCGGCGATTTCGTCGGGATCGAAGCCGGGTAGCAGGGCTTCCCAGTTCATCTGCGTCGCCCCGTCCTTGCGCCGCAAACGCCGGTTGAACGGAAGGCGGTCTTCAGTGGCGCGGCCGACGCCGAGGGTGGCTTCCACCAGGTTCGCATCGGCCAGGCGCACGGCCGAAGCGGCCTTGGTCAAAAAGGCCTCGATATCCGGCCGGTAGGGTTCGATGTCCTCGCCGAAAACAAATCGACCATTGGTGGCCGGCGCGCTGTGCGTGTGGACCGCGTGGATCAGCACGTTTTCCGGTCGTACGTTGCACTCGGAGCCGATCGCCCGACGCATCATCGCGACATTCTCCCGGTCGATCATGCAGACGTCGACCGCCAGGATTGCCACCTTTGCATTGCCTGAGTCGGCAAACACCATGGCCTTGGCTTTAAGCGGATCGTGCATACCCCGGGCGGCGTAGTCATCGCGAAAATTACCCATCAGCGGCAGACCGGCCGCGGGCGTGAAGTCGACCGTTGCGACACCAACTCGAAGACCAGCCATTTCGGATTTCAGATTTCGGATTTCGGATTTCAGATTTTCTTTCCGCCTTCCGCCTTCAAGAGTATGCCTTGATTACCTTCACCAGTGCGGCGGCCATTTGCTTCATGTCCTGCTCGGTAAACGTGGGATAAGCGAAGCAGGTGAAGGTGTGCGACTCGTGCCAGATGGCGTTTGGTACGTCTACCTTGGATAGGTCGACGCTCTCGGGGTCGGCGTATTCCTTCGAGTTGAAGGGGAAGCCCGACTTGCCGAACATATTCCGCTCGGCAAACGCCCGCTCGCCGTGGCATTGCGGCCAGAAGACCTTCCAGCAGGGGGCGCCTTCCGCACCGGCGGCGGCGACGAACTGGGCAATGTCGCAGTTCATCTTGTCGATGTCGAGTGTGAACGCGCAGACGAACCAGCCGTTCTGACGTTCCTCGGTATCGATCGGCATGTAGAGCACTTGCGGCAGTTCTCCCAGGGTGTCCATGAGAATATGGGCGTTGCGTTTTCTAGCCGGCAGGTTCCAGTTGTCGATTCGCTCGAGTTCGGCCAGCCCGATGGCCGACTGCATCTCGGTCATGCGATAGTTCCAGCCGATGCGGTTGTGGATGTAAGGCAGCTTCTGCTCCAGCTCGAGCAGGCTCATGCGAGTTTTGACGTCGTAGCCGTGGTCGCGGAAGCTGCGTGCCTCCCAGGCAAGGTCTTCGTTATCGGTGGTAACCATGCCGCCTTCGCCGCCGGTGGTGAAGGTTTTATTCTGGCAGAAGCTGCACGCGGAGATATCGCCGATGGTGCCCGTCTTCCGGCCTTTGTACATGCCGCCGAACGCTTCGGCGTTGTCCTCGATCACAAGCAAATTGTGTTTCTTGGCCAGCGCCATGAGCGGGTCCATGTCGCAGACGTTGCCGTACAGATGGACCGGCATGACGGCCTTGGTCCGCGGCCCGCCGAGCTTCTCGGCCGATTCGAGACTGATGCAATGATCGTCGATGTTCACGTCGGCAAACCGCGGCACGGCACCAGCCTGAACGATCGAGAAGCTGGAGGCAATGAAGGTGTAGCTGGGTACAATCACCTCGTCGCCGGGGCCGATTCCCAATGCCGAAAGACCCACGTGCAGTGCCGCGGTGCCCGTTGCAACGCTGATGGCGAACTTGCTGCCCTGCCACTGGGCAAAGGCTTTTTCGAATTCCATGCCTTTCGGGCCGGTCCAGTAGTTCGGCTTGTTCGAGCGCAGCACCGCCTCGACGGCTTTGATCGCCTTCTCGTCGAAATTTGGCCAACCGATCAGTTCGTTTGTGACCGCTTTGGGGCCACCGTCAATTGCCAGTTTGTCTGCCATATCGGGTCTCCGTGGAAAAAGAGGGTTCACTTCTCCAAGATAATACCGCGAGTCTCCGGCCAGCGGTAGTCCCCCCCTTTTCTGGCCAACGAGCATCTTGCCGCAATCGTTCATGGGTCATATACTTGCATCGGATACACGGATACAAATTGCGGTTCTTGCAAAGAGGCAGCACAGGCCGCCGATCCTCGGGAGTGACTGCATGAAAGCGCTCGTGCTGGTCGATTACAACCGCCTGGAATACCGCGACGTGCCGACACCCGAGATTGGCCCGGGGGACGTGCTGATCGAAGTGAAAGCGTGCGGAATCTGCGGAAGCGACGTGCATGGCATGGACGGGAGCACGGGCAGACGCCGGCCGCCGGTAATCATGGGGCACGAGGCCGCCGGCCTGATCGCCCGGGTGGGCCGAGACGTGCGCGATTGGGCCGAAGGCGGCCGGGTGACGTTCGACTCGACCATTTACTGCGGCGAGTGCCGCTTCTGTCGTACCGGCCGCATCAACCTCTGCGACAACCGCCGCGTGCTGGGTGTCTCGTGTGATGAATACCGCCACGACGGCGCTTTTGCCGAGTACGTTGCCGTGCCCCAACGCATTCTGGCCCGATTGCCCGACGGTGTGAGCTTTCGCCGGGCGGCACTGGTCGAGCCGCTCTCGGTCGCGCTTCATGCCACCGGCCGCGTGAAGATCGGCTCGGACGACACGGCGGTTGTGATCGGGGCGGGAATGATCGGGCTGCTGGTGGTCCAGACACTTCGGGCTGCCGGCTGCCGGCGGATTGTTGCCGTGGACATCAACACGGATCGGCTTCAGTTAGCCCACAAGCTAGGCGCCGATGAGATTCTCCAAGCGGAGGCCGTGGACGTTCCGACTGAAATCGCCAAGATAACCGAGGGTCGGCAGGCGGATATCGTGGTCGAGGCGGTCGGCGTGGCCGCGGCAATGCACGCCGCCGTGGCAAGCCTCCGCAAGGGCGGCCCACTGGTCCTGGTGGGTAACGTATCGCCGGAGGTCCCCCTGCCGCTGCAAGCGGTGGTAACGCGGGAGTTGACACTCTACGGGAGTTGTGCGTCCTCCGGCGAGTACCCCGCCTGCCTCGACATGATCGCCCGGGGCACCGTGGACGTTGATTCGCTCATCAGCGCCTCGGCCCCACTGGCCGACGGAGCGTCGTGGTTCGAGCGGCTCGGGCGGGGTAACGAGAACCTGATGAAAGTCATCCTCGAACCTTGAGCATACTACCGGATTGGGAGTAGAGAATGAAACTCGACGGAAAAGTGGCGCTGGTAACCGGCGGCACGAAGGGAATCGGAGCGGCGGCTGCCGCGGCGCTGGCCCACCAAGGCGCGGATCTGGCCATCGTCGGGCGGCACGACGACAAGGAAGCCCGGCAGACAAGAGAAACGATCGAAAATCTCGGCCGGCGGTGCGTTGTGCTTACCGCCGACGTGGGTAAGTCGGATCAAGCCACCCGCTGTGTCGAGCAGACCGCCGAGCAACTCGGCTCGGTCGACGTGCTGGTCCATTCGGCCGGCGGTTGGATCCCGGGCGGATTGCTCGAAGTCCAGCCCGAAGCCTGGCTCGAAGGGTTCGACGTCCACGTTCATGCCATCTTCCATCTCTGCCGAGCCGCGGTCCCACTCATGCGGAAGAAGCAGGAAGGCGCGATCGTGTTGATTTCCTCCGTGGCCGGCATCCGTGGAGTGCATACCGCCACGGCCTACCAGGTGGTCAAGGGGGCCGTGGTGCAGTTCACTCGCGCATTAGCCCGCGAGTTTGCCGAAGACAACATCCGCGTCAATGCAGTTGCGCCGGGCGTTATCCGCACGCGTTTTCACTCGCACATGACTTCCGAGCAGAAGAAGCATAACATCGACAACCGAATCCCACTGCATTGCGAAGGAACTCCCGAGCAGGTCGCCGAACTGCTCGGACACCTCGTCGCCAACGATTACATCACCGGCGAAATCGTCACCATCGACGGCGGCCTGACGATGCGGATTGCGTGAGGGTAACCGTTCACCGTTTAGCTCCGACGGCCACGTCGGGGACTGAACAAAACAACGCGAGAAAAACCAATGCCACTCCGCTCCAATGCTCTTACCGTATTCACCTTGCTCGGGGAACGGGGGGAACGGTGGGGGGAACGGGGAACGGGGGGGAACGGGGTCAACTCTTGACACCTGACATATCGAGGGCTGTGTCAAGTGTCAAGAGTTGACCTCGTCCCAAGAGTTGACCCCGTCCCCAGTCCCAAGCCCCGTCCCCCGTCCCCAAGAGTTGACCCCGTCCCCCCCAAACCGGGCGACCGTCTTGCCCTCGCTGTCCTCCTGGCCACCGTGAGATCAGGACGTTGAACCGTTCCAAACGTTGAAGTGCTGCAAACTCAGAAAGGGAGCCGACATTATGTGTACGAAGAGTCTGTCGCGAAGCCATTTGATTGCGTCCACGTGCCTGGCCCTGGCTGCCATTGTGCTGTTGTCTGTGCCGGCGGCGCTTGGGCGCGAGCCGGATCTGAAGGCCGAATTCCTCGCGCTCTGCGATGCCAACTGCAAGATCGTCGAAAAGCAGAGCCAAACCAACAAAACCATCCGGGAGGCCCGCCGTGGCTTCTGTTGGGACTCGTACGTGGTCCGGGCGCTCTGTGTAGCCTATGACATGACCGGAAAACAGGAATACTTAGATGTGTGCAAGCTCTGGTCCGATCGAATGATCGAGTATCAGGACAAAATGATTCCCGAAGGGATTTACTACATGCAGTACGGGCGCAAGCCGGGCGAGGGCAAGGGCGACTGGTACGTAGGCGATTGCACGTCGATCGCCCTGGCCGTGTTGGCCACGGCGATCCGCTGCGAGGATTCGGCCGAGAAAGCGCGATACCTCAGTTCGGTCAAGTCGTATGCCAAGCTGGTGATCGATCGCTTCGTTCGGTCGTCGGGTGGCGTGACGGACGGGCAGTGGCCCAAATCGGACAAGGAATGGTGGTGCTCGACCGGGGTCTTCGGGTCGCTGGCGTTCCATCTGTACAAGGAGACGGGTGACGAGTCGTACTTGAAGATCGGCCGGGGTACGATCGACTGGCTCAACCGGCAGGATCTGCTCACCGTCGCCGTCCTCTACCCGCCGGAGCAAAAGGAGAATATCAAACCCACTGTGTTCATGTATTGCCTCGAGGCCTACTCCACGGGCCTTGCACACCTGGAGCCGGGCAGCCCACGGCACAAGGCGGCCATGGCACAATTGGCCAAGGCTCACAAGTGGATGCTCACCAACTGGGGCGGCAAGGCGGGGATCGACTACATCACACAATGGGGCGGCAAGTTTGGCGGGCTGCCCTTCCACGTGTACGTCTACGCCGAGCACGTGCGGCAAAGCGAGCACCTGATCGCCGCGGCCGACGACGAACTCCGCTACATCTCTGAGCAACTCCAGAGGACCCCACCCCCGAACCAGCGGCTGGACCAGCACTCCCAGTTGGCCGGGTTCGCCATGATGTCCTACGCCGAGAAGCTCAGCCCGGGGAGCATGTACCGGACAAGCAAGGAGTGAGGCGCGAACGGGGTCAACTCTTGACACCTGACATATCGAGGGCTGTGTCAAGTGTCAAGAGTTGACCCCGTTTTCCGTTTTCACATGCGGTTTATCAGTATTCAGTCGATGGCAGGCTTCTATTTCTCGTTGACCAGGTGAGTCTTTGTGGCCTCGGGTGGCTTGAGATGGGTGTCCATCCAGGCGTATATCAGTTGACGCGATACGTGGGCCGCCGAGTGGCCTCGACCGTGTATGTAGAAAGCGAAGTTAGCCGGTACGCCCTCCAGTTCCCAAACGTCCATCAGCCGCGTAAGCATCAGCACCCGTTGCCGTTGTACGAGCGGATTTCCGTCGTTTAGCCCGGAAAGGTCCAAAAAGGCCCTGGGGGCAATCAGAGCGATAATTTCGTGCATGTCGATCGGCGGCAGTTTTCCCTCGAGCAGTGCCGGTCGAAGGTACTTGAAGTAGACGTACCAGTGGTCTCTGGCCCAAGTTATCACGTTGGGGTTGTGGCGGAAGGACGACCAGCCGCAGTTGCAAGCGCAAGCCTTGAGACGCTGGTCGTAGGCGGCCAGGTAATACGCCCCGTGTCCACCCAGCGAATAACCCAGCACACCGATATTCTTCGTATCAACCTCATCGAGCGTCTCAAGCACGTCCACGGCGATTGAATGTTCGTAGGTGAACTTGCCGACGGCCGTCCACTCGGGGTGCTTTTTGTAGAATCGGGTCGTATCGCACTGGCCCTCCGGCGGTTTGCGATCGCCGCATACGAAATGGTCGGGAGAGATCACGACATATCCGCGCCGACACAGTATGTCGAGCCACGGGACATCGCCACTTTTGACCAACCCGGCGGCGCACGATTTATTTGCGGAAGTGCTGTGCAGCGAGACTATACCCGGGGCCTTGCCCTTCAGCGACAGGGGAACGCCAACATAGGCGGCCGCTCGCTCGTCCGACTCGACGTTGTAGCTCACCAACCGCCGAGTATAGGCCCCGTCGACCACGACCGACTCGTGCACCTTCAACTCCGGGGGCGGCTTCTTCGGCTTGTGGGCATCGTGGATCAGTTCGAGGTAGCGACGCTTGAGCACCTCGCGATGTTTGCGCCAGTCGTCGCGTGTCTTAAAGCCCTCGAGCAGGTCGTCCCAGGACGAGCGGATAACCGGTGGGTTGTCACTCATGCGGCCCGGCGGCTGGTCGCCGGCCGACGCACTACTCGAAAGCACAAATCCCAACGCAAGAACAAGTTGCCATTTCATTGTGTAACTCCTTCGAGTAATTGTAACCGTTCACGGGTTTTCAGGGTTCTCGGGACCTTCCCGAGTTGGGGGAATTAAAGGGGGAATTAAAGGTGTCCGGTACTTTTATTTGACATTTCTTGATTTTCCGCTATTCTGCTTGGATGGGAAGACCGAGAACGGGGTCAACTCTTGACACTTGACATATCGAGGGCTGTGTCAAATGTCAAGAGTTGACCCCGTCCCCCCCCGAGTTGTTCGTGGCACGAGGACAGACTACCCTTTCCTACCCAATCCACCAATATCAGTGATGTCCCCTTTTCCTTTTCCCGCCGAGCAGGTTGTCGACGATCATGTTGCCGCTGCCGCCTTTGACAACGAGCGGTTGCCAGGACTCGACCTTGGGCAGGTCGTTGCGGATGAGGCAGTCGGAAACGCGGCTGGCCGAGACGTTTTTCAGAAGCACCCCGGCCGTGTCGCAGTCGAGGATCGAGCAATTCGTGACGTTCATTCGGCGGCAGTTCTCGATGACCATGCCGGCCGGTGCCCGGTGGACGGAGTGGACGTGCAGGCCGTTGAGCGTGATGTCGTCCGAGTCGGCGATCAGGATTGCGTTGTCGGCCTTTTCGGCATCGCGATATCTGGGGTTTCGGCCCAAAACGTTTGGGCCGACCACGACGTTCGAGCTGTCCTGGATCCGCAGGTTGTACTTGTATCCGGTCCAGATCGTGTTTCCCACGATACTCACGTCGCGCGCCTTTTGGATGTCAATGTTTGTCTCGACGTCACTCAGCACGTTGTCGGCGATAGTGAGATGTCCCCAGCAGCGGTTGCCTTCGTCGTCGGCTCCGATGAACCGCACGTTGGCCGAATTGGGCCCGCCCGAATGCTGGAGCGTGCAGCCGACTATGGCGACCTCGGCGGTTGCATACTTTGCACCATCGCTATCGACCAGCACGTTGACCGTATTGCCCTCGATGTCGCAGCCGCTCACTTGAAGATTGCGGACATTGCCTGCCCGAACTACGATACCACCGGCCGCATTGTAGCTGATGTGGCAGCCGGTGACGTTAATTTGGTGCAGGTTGACGTCGTCCAGGTAGAGCCCCACGCCACGGTTTTTGTAGAGGTGACAGTTCGAGACGATCACGTTCCGGTTGCGCGTCGTCAGGTGGATGCCGTGCAGTGCCTCGCGAACGGTTACCCTGGTGACAATCAGCTTCATCGTGCCGGTGGCCTCGATGCCGACGGCCTCCTCGTGGTCGCCGACGATAACGATTCCGTCGACGGTTGGCATGCGCTGGTTGAGCCAGACGTTGGGTTTGACCGTTGACGGACTGGCCGTGCCGCCGTGGGTGCCGACGAACTTCAACGCCGGGCCGGGGCCCGCCATAATGATTTGGGCCGTGCCGCTGCCGATTATCGACATGAAGCCGACCTTGTCCAACTCGATCAGGATCGGCCGGGTGATTCGATACACGCCGCGCGGCAGTCGAATGTCGCCGATACACGCATCGACCGCCCGCTGGATGGCCGCCGTGTCGTCGGCCTTGCCGTCGCCGATCGCGCCGAAATCGCGAACCGTCGGTGTTGCGTTATTGGCCGGGGTAGACGGGCCCTGGGCCCCGATCATGCACGCGATTGCGACAAGCACTGCTGTTGGGGCCAGCACGGCGGGTAGTTTGCGGTTTTGTTTCACGGCGGTGGGCTCCTTCTCTTTCTCTCGGGCGAAGTTGTGGGAAGACAGTAGTGCCTTCTGTATAGCCTGTTGGCCGGCCGGTGTCAATTTATCGAAAAAGGGACCAGGTTTAATTTGTGCGAAGCACCCTTCGGGCCGCAGGCGGCAAATTAAACATGGTCCCTTTTTCAGCCCTTTTGCACCTGGTATACTGGCTTATCGCTTCCCGCCCGAATGATCACCCGGTATGCGAAAGGAGACTCGCCAATGATTCGTCGTTCCATCACGTTTGCCGCCACGGCACTGCTGGCATTTGCCTGTTCCGCGGTTGGCCATGCGGCCGACAATTCGCCCCTGCCTGGTACCAGGCCGCTGGAGATGTCCGGCGATATCGCCTCGCAACTGGTCGACGGCGTGGATCGGTTCCTGCTCGGCCAGATCGAGAAGTCGATTGGCGGACGGGCGAAACACTGGAAACGCGATGTCTCTTCACCCGAAAAGTACAACGCCTCGATCGAGTCTAACCGCAAGCGGCTGGCACATATACTCGGCGTGCGTGACGCGCGGGTTGAATTTGCCGGGCCGGAACTTGTCGGCACAACCGAGCAGCCGGCACTGGTTGGGCGAGGAGTTGGCTTCGAGGTGTTTGCCGTTCGATGGCCGGCCTTCGACGACGTCTCGGGCGAAGGCTTGCTGTTGGTGCCGACGAAAGGCAAGCCGGTGGCCAACGTGATTGCGATTCCCGACGCCGACCAGACGCCCGAGATGATCGTCGGCCTGACCGAGGGCGTAGCGCCCGAGTCGCAGTTCGCCCGACGGCTGGCCGAAAGCGGCTGCCGCGTGCTGGTGCCCGTGCTGATCGACCGCAAGATCCAACAGCGCAAGGGTGCCAAGCTCACCAGCCGGGAGTACCTTTACCGCTCGGCGTTCGAGCTTGGCCGGCACCTGATCGGATACGAAGTGCAAAAGGTGCTTGCCGCGGTCGACTGGTTCGTAAAGGACGCCGGCGCGGAAGACGCGAGAATCGGCCTGATCGGCTACGGTGAAGGCGGGCTGTTGGCGCTCTATGCGGCCGCGCTGGACACCCGGATCGACGCGGTCTGCGTGAGCGGTTACTTCGACTCGCGACAGAACATCTGGCAAGAGCCGATCGATCGGAACGTTTTTGGGCTGCTGGAGCAGTTCGGCGACGCGGAACTGGCCGGCATGATCGCGCCCCGCCCGCTCATCATCGAGGCGGCCAAGGGCCCCGAGCTGGAAATACCGCCGGGCTTGGGCGGAGCGCCCGCACGATTGGTCACGCCCAAGCTGGAGGACGTGAAGCGGGAAGTCGCCCGAGAAAAGAAGTTGGTCGAGGGCCTGAAGCCTGCCGCCCCCATCACGCTGGTTATTAGCGACGGCGGCATCGGCCCGTTCGGCTCGGCGCCTGCGTTGGAAGCGTTTCTCACGTCGCTTTGCCCAAGCTGCAAGCCGGCCAATTCTGGCGGCCCTGTCGAACATCTGCCAGAGCAATTCGATCCCCAGATTCGCCAGAAGCGGCAGATGCACGAAATCGATCGCCACAGCCAATGGCTTCTGGAAGAAAGCCAGTACGTGCGCAAGGAGTTTTTCAAGAAGTTGGACGTCAGTTCGCTGGAGAAGTTCCAAGAGACGGTCGAGCCGTACCGCGATTTCTTTTACAACGAAGTGGTTGGGCGGTTCGACTGCAAGTTGCTGCCGCCGAACGTCCGGTCGCGCAAGGCATACGACAAGCCGACTTGGACGGGATACGAGGTGGTAATGGATGTGTTTCCCGACGTTATCGCCTACGGGATATTACTCTTACCCAAGGACATCAAGCCGGGCCAACGGCGGCCGGTGGTCGTCTGTCAGCACGGGCTGGAAGGCCGAGCCACCGACGTGCTGGCCGGCGGACATGCGGCTTACAGCGGCTTCGCCACCAAGCTGGTCGAGCGAGGCTTTATCGTTTTCACGCCACAGAACCTGTATCTGTTCAAAGACCGCTTCCGCACGTTGCAGCGGAAATCAAACGCAATCAAAAAGACGCTCTTCTCGACCATCGTACCGCAGCACCAGCAGATTACCGACTGGCTGAAGTCGCTGCCGCAAGTGGACGGGAAGCGAATCGGGTTCTACGGGCTGTCCTACGGTGGCAAGACGGCAATGCGCGTGCCGCCGCTGGTGGAAAACTACTGCTTGTCGATTTGCTCGGCCGACTTCAACGATTGGGTCCGCAAAAACGCCTCGACCTGCCCACACCAGCGATACAGCTACGTCTGGCACGGCGAATACGAGATATTCGAGTTCGATCTGGGCAGTACGTTCAACTACGCGGAGATGGCGGCACTCATCGCGCCGCGGCCGTTCATGGTCGAGCGAGGCCATTTCGACGGCGTTGCGCCCGACGAGTGGGTGGGCTTCGAGTTCGCCAAGGTGCGGCACCTTTACCAGGCGAAGTTGGGAATCGGCAATCAGTGCGAAATCGAGTGGTTCGTTGGCCCACACAAAATCCAGGCCGTCGGCACCTTCGACTTCCTGCACAAGCACCTGAACTGGCCGAAGCCGAAACAGACAACACTGAAACTGAAACAGTGAAACTGGGGTCAGAGCTTGAATAGTGAATAGTGGCGCGCCACCCGTAAGCTCTATTCACTATTCAAGCTCTGACCCGAATGGCACTGTCGTGGATGCCGAATAGGCAGGATGCACATTACAGGCAAAGGCACTTGTGGGCTTGATCGTAACCTTGCGAAATGCTAGCAGCCTTCGCAGTCGGGCAGTTTGCCGATCTTGAGTCATATTAAGGACTTCCGTCGAGAACGGCGACTGCTAGCACTGACAGTAAATCGCAAGCTT
>JAUWJC010000136.1 GCA_030607895.1 Pirellulales bacterium | reverse complement strand
CCCCCCCCCGCCCGGGCCACCCCCCCCCTGGGGCGGCGCCCCCCCCGGGGCCCCCCCCCCCCCCCCCCGCCGCCCGCGCGCCGGCGCCCCCCCGCGGCGCGCCCCCGGGCGCGCTAGAGGGGGGCCCCCCCGCCCCCCGGCGGCGGCCCGGCCCCCCCCCCCCTCCCGCCTCGGCGGTAACTTAATTCCTGCCGCTCGCCTTAGAGCGTCTTCTTCAATTTTTCGACTTCCTCACGCCACTGCTCCAGCACATCGAATCGAGTCTGTCCATCGTCCCAAAGAACGCCTGAGCGGCGGTTGTCTTCGATGCACATTGCCTTGATCTTTTCCTCTATCTCTGTTGCGTCGGCAATGTCGGCCACCATGTCGTTCAGGATTTGCAGGTTCTTCGGCGTACCCGACGAAAACCGCCGGCGTTTCTCCTGAAGGTCGATGAAGAATCCGACGGCCTCGCGTTGAAAAAGGACGTACTGAAAAGCCGTTTCGAGTTTTCCAAGTCTCTTCGGAACAACCGGGCCCTTTGCTTCGGCTCGGAGACGGCGGACTGTTTTCAGTGAATCCCCGAGTACTGCAATCGAGTTGTCGTTGTACTTTTGAACCTTGTCAAGGAACTCCTTCTTGAAAGTCCGCTTCGGCGTGGCCATCAGCGGGGGCGTGATTTCAAGATTCGTGTGATACAGGTTCGGGTTCGTGCGTAGTTGCCAATAGCCGCGATTGGGAAGGGCCTTCTTGACGCTGAGGAACACCTCCTTGACTTCCTTGCCGACGGGCTCCCAGTAGGTTTGGAAGTAGTCGTTTATGATCGCTTCGACATCGGCGTTGCAATCCCACGCCAACTTTGCGACGACCGTGTCATTCAGTGCTTTTAACCACCACCCTTTCGCTCCGCGACCGCCCAGGTCGAGGCCGTCGACGCCCAGTTTCTTGAAGTGTTGCATATCGCGTTGCGTAACGGCAAGAGGCATCAGAACAAAACCTATCCCGTAAAGACGCATGTGCTTTGAATGGATGAATAACGAGTTGCCGCCGCTGGAGCAAATCTCGCTCCAGCCGATCAGCGCCCGACGGAAGGCCTCCCTCGATCCTTCGTCAGCGAAGGAATACTCAAAGTTTCGTCCCCATCCACAGAAACTAACGGCCATTTCTGCGGATGGGCGCAGTTTCTCCGGCGGTTCCATGTGATTGAAGTAGGCGAAGTGGACCACCGTCATATCGGGGCGGACCTTCTTGACGGTTTTGGCGATTGCTTCGTCAAGAATCAAAAGCCGGTCCGGCACGGAGTACTTTCGGCAGTTCTCACATTCGCACCATACGGCCGCGTCGCTCGGCCAAGGATATAGGTATTTTATGGCGGGCCGCTCCTTGACGTACGTCGCGATGTTCTCAAGAAAGATCGAAAGGGCCTCTTTGTTCGTGGTGCAAAAGGTCGCACGTCGACAGTCACCGAGCACGTCGAGACCGACTCGCTTGCCTTTGTAGAATGTCGACCACTCGGGATGCTCGATAAAATGCTTCTTCGGGGGCAAGAACACCCGATAGGTCTCGTGGCCGCGCACGATCAGGTCCATCCCCCGCTTCCGCAACTCGGGAGAAAGATCCTTGCCCCCACCCCACCCACAATTAACCGTATTAAACCGCAGCTTTCCGAGCGTTGACACTGAATCCGGGCCGCCCAGGGTTGACGCGGTCTCACGAAAGTAGAACGACGGGACTTGCTTGTCGCGGATGCCGTTCTTGATGACCGCACATATTTCTTCGATGGACCGTTGGGGGATGACTTCGTCACTGGTGTCGGAGCCGAACCAGCGGACACCGAGATACTTTTCCAGGAACTCGTAGACAGCGTACAATTTGCCCCGAGGCCCACCTCCACCGAGTAACAGATCGTTGCCCTCGCTCTGGATAACGAACCCGTCGTCTCCCAGGTCGCCCTCGTTCTTCGCCGTGGCGATGATCAGGTTGATCCCGTCGGTTTTTTCGGCCTGGACCGGGACCTTGCGGCCGCAGATTTTCTCCAGGTAGCCTTGCAACTCCTCCGCCGCGAACCGTTCGACGATACCCGGCTCAGACCCAACGACAATAGCCATCGAGTCGTCGGCAATAGCGATGCAACTCAACGCGCATGAAATGGCAAATGCAAGAATCAGTGTGGCCATCTTATTCATTGTAGAACTCCTTCAACAACACGTTGCAAAAAAGTGGCCCTTCCGGTTTTGGGTGCAAACTCCTGAAAAGCGGGCGAGCCGGGACTACTCGGCGGGGACCATCCCCGACGATGACTTCATTATTGCCCGCAGAAATCAGGCTGTCGATAGTCTGACAGCCCCCAAAGTGGAGATTCTCGGGGGATTTGCCCCCACCCTACAAGAAGAGCGTCGTGGTCGCTGGCGTGCGTAACTGCTCTGTTGGCAATGGCTTAGGTCGATCCGGGCGTAAACGGCTCGGCAGGAGCCTCGCCCTCCCAGCCGCGAAATGTTGCCTGGATGTTGGCAGAATTGAACCAGGCCCATTTTGACGGGCGGGTCGCTGTCCAATAATTGGAAGTCCTGCAGCCGCAACGGCTTGCGACGCGAAATCGACCCTGAAAGGGTCAGATCCGCTGACCCATTTCGCCATGTACCGGGGCGTGAGACGTAGTCGCAACCAATTCCGCGGCACCATCTTGCGTCCACCCGGCAGCGGTCACTGGATAAGTTGTGCCGCTGAATGTGTCGGCCAAATTGAGAGCAATTCAACAACGCCGCCGATCAGGGCTTTCGTGGCGGCTTGGAGTTTGCGAGTTGGCGAGTTGGCGAGTTGCACGCTTCCACCAAGCGTAACCGTCCTATTTACACATCCGCTGCATTCCGCTAAATACTCAGTGGCAGGGATTAGAGTCTAACGTCGCAACTTCCGCGCACGGTGCGCGCATGTTGTACAGTGGTTTGTACAGTTGCGTTTAGCCGCCGCGGCCCCGCGGCGATGGTGGTCCCCCGGCGTGGCCGCCGGGGCTAAACGATTTGGTTGCGGCCGAAGGCCGCGCTAGGGATTGGAATCATGCTTTCCACATCAAGTCTAATCCCCAATCCCTTGTTTCCACCCAGTTCCGACCGAGGAAACCCCGTGACGAGTCTGAAGCCATGATCCCCAACACACTTTATCTCCCCGAGCTGCGCGAGATGCTGGCCGAGCAGGACGAGTCCGGGCTGCGGGAGTTCTGCACGGCGCTTCACCCGGCCCGAACCGCCGAGTTCATGGAAGGACTGACGGCGGAAGAGGCCTGGACCGTTCTGCAATACGCGGAGGTGCCGCTTAGGGTGGAGATTTTCGGCTTCTCCGAGGAGGAGAAGCAGGTCGAGATCGTCGAGACGATCGACCGGGCGGAAATCGCCCGACTGATCGGCGACTTGCCCCCGGACGACCGCGTCGACTTGTTGGCCGAGGTCGACCCGCAGGTTGTTGAAGAGTTGATGCCGTTGGTCCCGGCCGAGGAGCGGCGCGATATCCAGCGGCTTAGTGCCTATCCGGAGGATACGGCCGGCGCGGTGATGACCACCGAGTTCGCCCGGCTCAGCGAGGACCTACCCGTCGGCCGGGCAGTCGAAGAAATCGGCCGACAGGCCGAAGAGTTGGAGACCGTCTATTACCTGTACATAGTCGACGACGAGGACCATCTTCGCGGGCTGGTGTCGTTCAGGCAGTTGGTTTCGGCGATGGGCAAGCCGGATACGGTGATCGGTGATTTGATGGAGCGCGACATCGTCACGGTCGACGTCAAGGATGACCAGGAAGATGTTGCCCAGAAGGTCGCCCGCTACGACTTGCTGGCCATTCCTGTTGTGGACGACGAACACCACATGCTGGGTATCATCACCCACGACGACATAATCGACGTGGTCCGCGAGGAGGCGGCGGAAGACGCCTACCGGATCGCGGCGGTGGAGCCGTTGGACGAAGGGTACTTGAAAACCCGGCTGTTCACGCTCACCTGGAAACGGGGTATCTGGCTGACCATTCTGTTCCTCGGAGCCATGTTGACGGCCTTGGCCCTGGACGAGTACCAAGCGGTCATCAAGAGCATCCCCTGGCTGGTGCTGTTCATTCCCCTGGTCATCTCAACCGGCGGCAACACGGGCAACCAGTCGGCCACGCTCATCATCACGGCCCTTTCCACCGGCAACATTACGCTTGGGGACTGGTGGCGCGTAGTGCAACGCGAACTTATTATGGGGCTGCTGTTGGGTGGATTCCTGGGTATCATCGGCTACCTCTGCGCGGCGTTGGCGGCACCTTCACTGCTGGCCGCCGCGGGGGGGCCGATAACGCTTGGCCTGGGCGTTGTTTGCGGCACGCTATTGGGCTCGCTCCTGCCGCTTCTGTTTAGCCGACTCGGACTGGACCCGGCCATGATGAGCAATCCGTTCGTCGCCGGCCTGATCGACCTGATCGGCATCATCATCTACATGAAGGTCGCCATTGCCGTGCTACATCCTGGATAACGCGCACCAGTCAAGCCGCTTGGGCCGAAAAAGGGACCAGGTTTAATTTGCCGGAACGGCCCGGAGGGTGCTTCGCACAAATTAAACCAGGTCCCTTTTTCGGCTCGCAACTAGCCACTATAATATCTCTGGAGGAAAACCATGAGACGAAATGAACTGTTCGGAGTGTTGGCGGCGGTGTTTGCCGCTTTGCTGACTGGCAACCTTGGTCAGGCAAATCAACCCGCGGTAACCGATAATGCCCGCCAGATACTCAAAACAACCGGTATCAAAGGCGGATTGATCGTCCACCTGGGCTCGGGCGACGGAAAGCTGACGGCCGCTCTGCACGCCGGCGATAGCTACCTGGTCCACGGCCTCGATGCGGACGCCGATAACGTTGAAACAGCCCGAAAGCACATCCGTGCTAGTGGTCTCTACGGAAAGGTGTCGGTCGAGCGGTTGTCAGGCAACCGACTGCCGTATGCCGAAAACCTGGTCAACCTGATTGTGTCGGAAGCCCCTGGCCGGATCCCGATGGACGAGGTTCTCCGTGTGCTTGCTCCCGACGGCGTGGCTTATATCAACAAAGATGGCAAGTGGATCAAAACGATCAAGTCGCGTCCCGACGAGATGGACGAGTGGACCCACTTCCTTCACGGCGCCGACGGCAACGCCGTGGCAAACGATACGATTGTCGGCCCGCCGCGACACATGCAATGGGTGGGCGACATCAAATGGGCCAGGGCACACGAGCAGTTGGCCAGCACTAGCGCGATTGTCTCGGCGGCCGGCCGGGTCTTCTACATCGTCGATGAGGGCTCGACCGCCTCGATCGACTTGCCCGCCTCCTGGTCGCTGGTCGCCCGGGACGCCTTCAACGGTGTGATTCTGTGGAAGCGGCCGGTTGGGTCTTGGGAAACGCACCTTCGCGGTTTTCGCTTCGGACCGCCGCAGCTTCCACGCAGACTGGGTGCCGTGGCCGACCGCGGCTACGTTACCTTGGGTTACGGCAAGCCGCTTGTCAGCTTGGATGCGGCCTCGGGCGAGTTGATAAGAACCTCCGCGGGAACCGATGGTACGGAAGAAATCGTCTGCTCGGGCGGGGTTCTCTTGCTGGTGCTTGGAAATGCTGTCGCGGAAGAGGTCTCCGAGTTCAACAAGCGCCGCGGTCAGCCCACGCCGCCGGACACCAAATCCATTCTGGCCGTCGATGCCCAAAGCGGCGCCGTGCTCTGGAAGAAATCGCTGGCCCCGCCCGAGCAACTGGCGCCCCTTTCACTTGCCGCCAGCGGCGCGAGAGCGTTCTTCCAAAGCGGCGAACGAGTCGTCTGCATCGACCTGAAGACGGGCAAGCGGCACTGGCGCTCGTCGCAAATCGCCAAAGCCTACGACCGGTACGACTGGTTCGCGCCAACGCTCGTCGTCTACGGCAACGTCGTGCTGTTTGCCGACGGCCAAACGCTGGTCGGCCTTTCGGCCGAGACGGGCGAGACGCTGTGGACCGACAAATCACAGCTTGGGTACCACTCGCCGGTCGATTTGCTGGTGGCCGACGGCCTGCTGTGGACCGGCAAGGCCACCTTTGCTCGCGAACCGGGCTTCACCGCCGCTCGCGACCCGGCCACCGGTGAAGTCAAAACCACGCGGCCCGTCGACCAGGAGTTCTTCACCGCCGGAATGAGCCATCACCGGTGTTACCGGAACAAGGCCACCGACCGCTACCTGCTGCTGGGCCGGGCGGGTGTCGAACTGATCGACGTCAACACTGGCCGGGCGATGGCCAACCACTGGATTCGAGGCACCTGCCAGTACGGCATAATGCCCTGCAATGGCCTGCTGTACACGCCGCCGCACTCGTGCGCCTGCTATATCCAGGCCAAGCTCAGCGGATTCAACGCCCTGGCGCCGAAGCGGCCCGCACGACTTGCGAAGCCGCAAGCGCGGGACGGCCGCCGGTTCGAACGCGGGCCGGCCTATTCCCAAATCCCAAATCCAAAATCCCAAATCCGCAATCCCGCGGATTGGCCCACTTATCGGCACGATCGCAACCGTAGCGGCGCGACCCAATCGACCGTTGCCGCCGCAGTCAAACCGACCTGGCAAACAGAACTCGGCGGCCGGCTTACAAGCCCGGTGATTGCAGCCGGAAAGGTCTATGTGGCCTCGGTCGATACCCATACGGTCCATGCCCTGGATGCGGCCGACGGTAAGCCGCTTTGGAGCTACACGGCGGACGGTCGGGTGGACAGCCCACCGACAATCTACAAAGGCCTTGCTCTGTTCGGGTCGGCCGACGGTTGGGTCTACTGCCTGCGCGGTTCCGACGGTGCGCTCGTCTGGCGGTTTCGTGCGGCGCCGGAAGACCGACGCGTGGTAGCCTACGGACAACTCGAATCGGCCTGGCCCGTCCACGGCAGCGTGCTGGTCGACGACGGCGCGGTCTTCTTCGCCGCCGGAAGGTCGTCGTTCCTCGACGGCGGGATTTGTCTCTATCGGCTCGACCCGAGCACGGGCAAGCTGCTATCCGAGAAGCGTGTCTGCACTCGCGATCCGAAGACGGGCGAACAGCCCAGAGATGCGGTCCGGGGGTTCAATATGACGGGCGCCCTGCCCGACGTTCTTTCCGGCGATGGCACTTCCATCTTCATGCGGCACGTGCGATTCGACCGGCAATGCATCGAGCAACAGGAACCCAAGCGACATCTGTTTACGCCCACCGGTTTTCTGGACGATTCCTGGTGGCACCGGTCGTACTGGATATTCGGCACGAAGTTCATCGCCGGGTGGCCCGGCTGGTGGAGGGTGGGCAACCAAATCCCTTCGGGCCGGCTGCTGGTGCTTGACGATTCGACGATCTACGGATTCGGCCGCGATCGTTACCCGGGCGGAAACACGGGCCAATGGCGGGGTGGAGAGCAATATCGCCTCTTCGCCGCCGGCAAGGATGATAGCGCCTTCAAGCCAAGGAGGAGAAAACGCGGCCAAAAGCCCGACTACCGCTCTTCTATCAAGTACCGATGGTGCGAGTCGGTGCCCATGTTGGCCCGGGCGATGGTGCTTGCCGACAAGACGCTCTTCGTGGCCGGCGTGGCCAAAGACAACTTGCCAGACAACCTCGTATCGCTCAAAGGCAAGAACAGCCTCCTCTGGGCCGTTTCCGCCGCTGACGGCGAAAAGCTGGCCGAGTTGAAGCTCGACAGCCTGCCGGTCTTCGACGCCCTGGCCGCCGGCGGCGGGCGGTTATTCCTCACAACCACCGACGGCAAGGTCCGCTGCTTCGGGGAATAAAGCCGGGACTAGAGTCTTACGTCACAACTTCCGCGCACGGTGCGCGCATGTTGTACAGTGGTTTGTAAAGTTGCGTTTAGCCGCCGCGGCCACGCGGCGGTGCCTGCCCCGGCGTGGCCGCCCGGGGCTAAACGGTATGGTTGCCGCCCCAGGTTCCTTGATCACCAAGTTTCTCCGGCCCGAACAGATTTCCTCGACAAACACGGTTGCCGCGAAGGAACTCCTCGACCGACAGCAGGCGTTTACCGGCCGGCTGGATGTGCTCGAGCGCCACGGTTCCCTCGCCTGCCGCCACAAACAGCCGGTCGTCGGATGCCTCCAACACGGTGCCGGGCGCTGCATCGCCGTGCGGTGTGTCGACGGCCGAGATCGGGCCGATAATCAACCGCAACGGCACCCCGTCCGAACGGTGCCAAAAAGTATATGTCTTGGGCCACGGTTGCATTGCCCGGCCCTGGTTCTTGATCGCCCGGGCCGGCCGGCTCCAGTCAATCGCGCCGTCGGTCTTCTTCAGCCGGGGCGCTTTGGAGGCCAGGCTGGAATCCTGCGGCACGGCTTCGGTGCGTCCGGCTTCCAGCGAGTCGACAGCGCGGCCGACCAGTTGGGCGCCGATTTCCGAGAGGCGCTGTTCGAGTTGATCGGCCGTCTCTTCCGGCCCGATAGGTACCCGCTGTTGGGCGATTACCGGCCCGGCGTCCAGGCGAGGAGTCATGTGGATGATGCTGACGCCCGTCTCCGTATCGCCGTGGTAAATAGCCCAATTGACGGGCGCCGCCCCGCGATACTTGGGCAACAACGACCCGTGCACGTTAACGCCGCCCAGCCGCGAAGTAGCTAGAGTGTCGGCCGAGAGTATCTGCCCGTAGTCGCAAACCACCAGCAAGTCGGCTTCACAATCGACCAACCGCGCCTGGGTATCCGTGGTGTTGACGTTGTCGGGGTCGAAGATGGGTGTACCGTGGGCCTGGGCGATTGCCCGCAACGGACTGACGGCAATCGGCCGCCTGCCGCGCTTCCGCGCCAACGGTTGCGTAACCAGGGTCACGACCGTGTGGCCCGTGTCGTACAGACCTCTAAAGGTCGGCACCGCGAACGGCCCGGTGCCCATCATCACGAGACGCATGGGGGTTAGTCGTTGTAAAAGAATAACTTGACCGAATCGGCAACTGGGTGGCACGTCCCTGAGCGCAGCGATGGGGGTGTTTTTCCGGCCCCCACGCCCTTGGCTGCGCTCAGGGACGTGCCACCCAATTGATCAAGTTATTGTGTTACAACTCCTT
>JAUWJC010000174.1 GCA_030607895.1 Pirellulales bacterium | reverse complement strand
GTCAGCTATCAGCGGTCAGCTATCAGCCCGAACCCCCGCAAAAAAGCGCTGTTTTCAGCGGCTGATAGCTGATAGCTGAAAGCTGATAGCCAAGTTTGATGTTGCAGAACTTTTCGGATGAGCCATAGTCGCTCAGACAGGGCGAACAGGTTGTAGTTGATGCCGTACATACCGCCGCCGTGGCAAATCGGCTTGTCGGTCTTGGTGCCCGGCTTGCAACCTTTACCCCAGGAGAAGCCCGGGTCCTTGACCGGCGCGCCGAAAACGATGTTCTTCAACGACAGCGTGGCCACCACCTGGTCGTGTGTCTTGATCTTGGCGGCCGAGATGATGTAGTTGTCGCGGTCCAACAGCAGGGGCGATATCCGCGCGGCGTGCGGCCGGAAGTCCTTCTGGTTGAAAACGTGGATCGTTCGGGATTTCTGTTGATCGAAGTCGATCAGCTTCGTGCCGTACTTGGCGGCCAGACGGGGGTAGCCGAAGTTGGCGAACCCTTCCATCGTCGATCCCATGCCGGCCGACTCGGCAATCACCACGTTGTCCAACTTGCCTATCGACTTGAGGAACTCCAGGATGCCTTCCAGGCAATCGGCATGGGTAGACGCAAGCTGGCGATCGATCGACACATTGTTCGGCTTGATAAGCACACGTCGATTACCGATGGCCAGGGCAATCTGCCGGCCGAACGGCTCGAGCCCACGAAAGATGTTGTCGGCCCGGTCGTCGCCGGTGGTAAGCGCGACCCGACTGGGCGTTGCGGCGGGTGCGGGTTCGGCAGCCAAGGCTCGCCGGGACAAGCATCCGGCCGTGGCGCAGGAGAACCCACACAACAGGGACGTCTTGAGAAACTCACGTCGACTGGTGGCGGCAGATGTCTTCACGAGAGACCTCCGTTGGCGGTATCGTATGTGAATGGCGTCGTGTGTGAATGGCGTCGTGTGTGAATGGCGAGGGACGGGCGCCGGACGCTTTCCAGGCTTCCCAATTCCATTATCTTCGCAGTTTTGGGCCCTGCAATAGGGGCTTCGTGCCTTTTTGGCACGGCCGGCTGCTTGCCGGCTTCCAGTACAGGCCGCCGGATGATATACTGAGATCGTGTGGAAAAGGCAAATCCAACCATCGACCACTTGATCGAGGAGTTATACAGATGCTCTCCCTAACGAGACTGGCCGTTGTGGCAACCGCTTTGCTGATGTTTTCCGAAGGCTGTTCGCAGGACACATCGGCTCCGGACGTTGGTCTGCCGCCCGCGGGCGAGCCGGTATCGAATGCCGCGGCTCGGCCATCGTTTGGGCCATCGGCTCGGCCCGAGGCCCCATCAACGGGCGAGGAAGTGTCTTCACCGGCGGTTGCCGTTCCGGAGGCCGCGACCGGTGGGCCGTACTGGCCCCGGTTCCATGGACCCAAGGGTGATAACATCTCGACCGAGACGGGCCTGCTGAAGAAGTGGCCCGACGCCGGACCGAAACTGCTCTGGAAGGCCCAAGGTATCGGCAGCGGTTTTTTTTTTTTTTATATGTCGAAATGTTTGATCTACACCGACGGTAACGTCGACAACAAGACGATGATTAGCGCGTTGAATCTCTCCGGCGAGATCCAATGGCAGGTGGCAAACGGCCCGGCCTGGACCAAGTCACATTCCGGCACGCGGGGAACACCCACTATCGACGGCGACCGGTTGTACCACGAAAGTCCGCTGGGTGAAGTAGTCTGCCTCGACGCCAAGACGGGCGAGAAGATCTGGGGCCTGAACATCTTGAAACAGTTCGACGCCAAGAACATCACCTGGGCATTGGCTGAATCGGTGCTTATCGACGGCGACCACCTGATCTGCTGTCCCGGCGGCAAGAAAGCAAGCGTGGTGGCGCTCGACAAAAAAACCGGCAAAACGGTTTGGGCCACGGAAGGGACGGGCGACAAGACAAGCTACGCTTCGCCCACACTGGCCGAGTACCGGGGACTGCGGATGATCCTCACCATGAACGCAAAGGCAGCGATCGGCGTGAATGCCGACACGGGAGAACTACTTTGGCGGTTCAAGCATATCACCTCATACGACGTGAACGCCACGAAGCCCATCTATCACGACGGCCACGTTTTCATCAGTTCCGGGTACGGATCGGGGTCGGCACTGCTGAAAATAAACGTCGCCGGCGGAAAGGCAACGGTCCAACAGGTGTGGGAGTCCAAGCAGTTGGACAACCATCACGGCGGCGTGATCCTGCTGGACGGATACCTGTACGGCGCTTGCCACCAGGCGAACAACGCCAAGTGGGTCTGCCTGGATTGGAAGACGGGCGAGTTGAAACATGTCGAGCGCGGCGTGGGTAAGGGCTCGGCCACCTGCGCCGACGGAATGCTTTACACGATGAGCGAGCGCCGCGACGTGGGTCTGGTCAAAGCCGCGCAGGAAGGCCACGCGGTTATCAGCCGATTCAAGCTGCCTGCCGGAGGCGAAGGGCCCACCTGGGCACATCCCGTCGTCTGCGGCAGCCGGCTCTACCTCCGCCACGACAATCAACTGTTCGCTTACGACGTGGCCGCGGGGCGGTGAAGTTTAGCCGGCGGGCTTGCCCGCCGCTGGTTCGTTCACGGCGGACAAGTCCGCCGGACGGAACTCGTTGCAAAGCAATGTGTTTCGCGATGTTTCACCCCCGTGAACAGTTACCGGCCGTACAATTGTTGCTTGACACGACCGTTTTGACGTTCACATGGCAAACATTTCAACAAGGGCGTCCAAGAGGCGTTGTGCCGTGTTCGATCGCATGGTGCTGATACGTCTGATGAGCCGACGCTTATCGATGGTCCGAATCTGGTCAATTGCGGCCACGCCCGCCTTGCCTTGGACCTTTGTGGCAATGCGAAACGGAAAGGCGCGTCCAGTGGTCAGCGGAACGACCACCACGGTTTGGAGATGGGCGTTGAGTTCGTCGGGCGAAACGATCACCGCTGGACGTGTCTTTCGGATTTCACTGCCGACAGTCGGGTCGAGGTTGACCAACCAGACTTCAAAACGCTTCATGACCATGCACCGTCAAAATCGCCCGTGGCCGCGTCCCAATCACCAAGCTGGTCTTCACCCGCTTCATGACAAGCCGCCGCCGCCAGATCCCAATTCTCGCGGGGCCGCCCCGTGGAACGAATAATTACGGCGTCGCCCGACACTTCGATATCCAGCTTGTCGCTCAGGCCTGCCTGCTCGATGACGGCCTTTGGCAGCCGGACGCCTTTCGAGTTGCCGATGTCAATCAAGTTTGCTTGCATGGCCATACCTCATTCGATCAGGTAACGTAATTACATTGTAGTTCCCGTCGGAGAATGAGTCAACGCCCACTTCTTTCAACGGGCGGTTATGTTCGCCCGTGCAGCAACTGCTTGACGCGGTCGAGCCACTCGCCGGAAGGCAGGCAGTAGGGCCGGAACTTCTCCATCCGGCCGTGCCCCTCGTTGTAGAGAATGGCCCTATGAACGCCCAACCGGCCGGCGGCCGGCGAATCGATCAGGTTGCTCGAATCGGTGGCGTTCATCTGGAACAGCACACGCATCTCGATGTCGCGCAACCCCTGCCGATCCAACCAGCGAGCGGCGTTATTGTAGGTGTCGCACCACAGGAGCGTATGGATTCCCAGTGCGGGACCTTCGCGCAAGATATCCGCCAGTTGTTGGGCCGGGCTGGCCGGTTTGTCCGCGTCGGGCCGCGAGAAGCCGAAATCGTCCTCCGCCTTCCGCAAGTCGCGAAACCGGCTGAGATTGTAGATGAAAAGGTAGACCGGCGGCGTGTCTTCCCGGCCGGACTGCTCGCGGCGTGACAACTCTTCGGCCACTTCGGCCATCACCTGGGCCAGTTGGCGTGGGCCGGCAAGCGTTACCGGCTGAGGAACTACCGGACCCAGGCGATTCCAGAAGCCGGCCTCCGGCGCGTCGGGCCGCGTGCCGTCGAAAACGAAAAACCGGGTGCCCGGCGCGTCGGCTTCCGGATCGGCCGGTGCGTGTTGCGCGGCCAGGCTAATCAGCGACGCGGCCAGCACACCCAACGCGGCTTCCTCGCGGTGTCCGACCAGGATCATGTTGCTGCCGGTTTGCCGGGCGAATTCGACAACCGTGGGGTCCTTGATGGCAACCGCCGCGCCGAGCCACGCCCGGCCCGCCGGAACCGCCTCGGGCCAAGAGGACGCTTCAAGCAACTCGCCAAGCATGATGTTCCTGCTCGGATCGGCCGGCACGTTCCCTTCGAAGACAATCGGCGGACCGGCGGTACAGTGCCGGTCTCGGGCCAGTCGGCGTACTTGCTTGAGGCACTCTTCGCGCTCGTGGTCGGGCAGCCAAACCACTTGGAAAGGATGATTCCCTTCGTACAGTCCGTTGGCGTCGTTGTAGATTGCCTCACCGGGCCGGGTAAGCAGTCGGGCGGCCGTGTTTTCTTCGCTAAGGATAAGATGAGCGTCCGATTCGCTGCATTGCAGGGCGATGCGAACTGCCATCTGACCGATTGTCGCCCGGGGTAGCGAATAAGCCCCGGCCAGCGTTTGCGAGCCCAACAGCACGTGGATCCCAAACGCCCGACCTTGTCGCACAAGCCGGTCCAACAACAGGGCCGCACTCTGAGCGATCCGATCGTCCTCGACGAACAGTTCCTGGAACTCGTCGATAATCAGCAGGATTCGCGGCAGGGTGACATCCGGTTCGGCCTTGCGGAAGCTCTGCAAATCCTGCACGCCCCGCTTGCGGAACAAATCGCCCCGTTTCCGCAGTTCGGCGTCGAGCCGTTGGAGCACGCTTAGGCCGAACTCCCGCTCGCTTTCGATGGCAATTACCCGGGCGTGGGGAAGCTCGAAGGTGGCGTAGGCCTTGAACTCGACGCCTTTTTTGAAGTCGACCAGATAGAGCTGGGTCTCGTCGGGGCTATAGCGCAGCGCAAGGTTTGTAATCAGGGCGTGCAGCAGGGTGGATTTGCCGGAGCCCGTTTTGCCGGCAATGAGCACGTGCTGGGACGTACCCCTGCCCAGCCGGAGGTGCTGGAGTTTCATCGCCCCCGCCCGACCCAATGGTATGTCGATGCCCGAACTGCCGTCGCCGGTCCACCGCTCGTGCTCCTCGGGCGCAACGCACTGGAAGGGTACTTCCACCCGGTCGGCGTCTTTGAGGCTTTCGCCCACCGAGCGGACGATATTGGTGAATTTCCCGGCTTCGGGCGGTTCGCTCACGGCCAGCGGCAGCGTGCCGAACTGGGGATGCTCCCACTCGAACCACTCGTCGTTCCAATTGAGGTTGACGGCGTGCTGCTGGAGGTCGGCCAAACGGAAGCCCCGCGGCAACGGCAGCTTCGTGTCGGCGCTCAACAGCGTGTAAACGCCGCATCGGGCGCCGCTGCTGCCGATACTAAGGAGCCGGCGCGCGGCGGCTTCGGAGAAATTGGCCGGGAAGTTGGCGAGCACCAGAATCCGATACGGCTCGGCCAACTCGCCGGCGAAATCGTTGTACTCCTGGATCGACTGGAACTCGTTGCGGAGATAGACCTGGATTACGGTCTCCATGTGCTCGGTAAGATCGGCCAGCCGCTGCTCGATATGCTGGCTTTCCGTCCAGATTCGGCTGGAAACCAACTGCTCGTCGTAATCGGCCAAGTGCATGAAGGCCGAGAAATTCTCTCCCAGGCCGACCGGGTCGACAATCATGAATCGCACCTTGCCGGGCGGCATCGAGGCGAGCATTCGCAGCATGACGGCCTGGAGCGCCGCGATCGCGCGGGCGCGACCCGCCCCGTCGGCCCTAAGCAACATTAGCGAACGGTCGCCAAATGCAAACATGGCCGGCATGGTGAACTCGGTCCGCGCGGGCCGAAGCCGCTGGTCTTCGGGAATCGCGCCCTCGATCTGACTGAAGTCCACGTCGATCCGCGCGAAGGGAACTACCCCGGGCATGTCGGTTGCCGGGGTCCAATTGCTCCACTGGGGCGAGTTCCAGTCGGGAAAGCGGCGCCGGCAAGCCTGGTTCATTTCGTCGACCGCCGCTTGAAACTTCTCGATACCTTTCCCCCACCGATCGGCCATCGCCTCCCACTGCTGCTGGTATTGCTTTTCGGTCTGGGCCATTCGGCCGGTGTATTCTTTCAGCAGTCGCTCGGGCTCGCTTTCGTAGCGGTTGTTGATCTCATCGAGTTCTTGGGAATACTCGGTTTGGGCCTGCTGCAATTGGTTGTCGCGGCGCGTTATGGTTTCCGACAAGAGTGCCGGGTATTTCTCGTCGGCCTGCTCCAACTCGGTCTTCTTGCGAAGATCAAGCTCGGCCATTGTGTTGGAGAAGTCCTCTTGGGCCTTTTCCAGTTCGTTCTCCAGGCGCTCGGCAATTTCCGCGCGTTGCTGCTCGCACTGCGCCTTGGCCGTGTTCAACGCGTCTTGGCGGGCCAGATCGGCTTCGGCCAAAGTCGTGCGAAGTGCCAGGTAGGCCGCGGTGCATTGCCGCTTGGCGATCCTGTAGAACCAAATACCCAACACCGTCCAGATCACCAGCGCCGACGTGCCGCTTGCGGCAATCCAGTACCAGCGCTGCCAACCCGTTGCCAATCCCGCCGGGAATATGGCGATTAACCATAGAAGCACCAGCACGCCGAACGGCTGGGCCCCCTCGAAGAGCCGGGAGATGGTTTGGGCAAAAAGCCCGCGCAATTGGTGTCTTGCCCGAGTGACCAGTTCGGCGAAGCGGCGCTTCGGGCCGAAAAAGGGACCAGGTTTAATTTGTCCCAACGGCCCAGCTTCGCGCAAATTAAACCTGGTCCCTTTTTCGGCTCCGGCCGTTTGCGGCTCGGGATAGTCGCGCCACTGGCGGCGCTTCTGGAGTATTCTTGCGGCTTCCCGGCCAATTGCCTGAAGCTGCTGCCACTCGGCGCCCAGTTGCTTGCGAACCTCGCCAAGCCTCAGGTCCGGACCGTCCTTGGTGGCCTCGAAGATGGTGGGCGCCTCCCACCGGGCTTCTTGGAGTTGCTGCTTGGCTGCATCCTGGGCCTTCCGAAATCGGGTTAGCGCCTCGCTGCGGACCTTGTCGTATTCCTGCTGCGCGGCGCTGTGCTCCGACTCGAATTGGGTGATAATTGCACGCCGACGAGACACATAATCCGCCTCGACCGACTCGGTCTCTTGTTCGTAACGCCCGGACAAATCGGACTGGACCTGTTGGTATTCCTTCTCGATCGCCTTGTTCCGGCTGGTGAAGTTGGAGACGATTTCGGCTTCGGCCGGCGGCCGCTCGGCCACCAGACGACGCAAATCGATCAGCAGCTTCCACGGCCTGTCTGGCGAAAGTGGTTCAGTCATCTTGTACACTGATTCATTCGGTATCCGCCCTGCAAAGCCGCGACCAGTGGTCGCGGGCCGAAAAAGGGACCAGGTTTAATTTGTGCGTAGCACCCTCCGGGCCGTTCCGGCAAATTAAACCTGGTCCCTTTTTCGGCTTGCATCAATCCGGTCCGCAGTCGCGCTCGGCCCTGGTAAGCACTTGGGCAAGGCGGTGGACCGCGTCGAGCGCCCTGCGGAACTTCGGATCCAAAGGCGCCAGGTAGTCTTTCTGGAAATCACGGTTCGTCTGATCGGTCCACTGCTCGGATGCGTCGGCGCAGGCTGCCTGGAGCGACGCCATGGCCATCTCCAGATTCGCGGCACCCGTGTTCAAATCCCAGGTTCGCATGGTCACCGTTCCTGCTGGGAGCCTTGTGGGGACTGGTCCATTTTTCGGACGGAAGACGTTTTTTCGGGTAAACCGCTGGCCGAAAACATGGACCTGTCCCCTTCCGTGAC
>JAUWJC010000499.1 GCA_030607895.1 Pirellulales bacterium | reverse complement strand
GGGGGGGGCGGTCCGTTCCCCCCCCAACCCGCGCCCCCGGGCCGCGGCTTTATATGCTGTTCCACCCGGGCGGTGATCCGGTTCAGCGTAGGGGCCATGCGGTCGAGGAAAAACCGAGGATAAAGGCCGATCCAGAAGATGAAAACGGCCAGCGGCGTCAAGGCGCACACTTCCCGGAACGAGAGGTCTCGGACCACCGGCTCATCGGGCCCGCGTTCCGGCAGGCGGATCGGCCCGAAAAATACCCGGTGCACCATGGACAGCATGTACCACGCCCCCAACACTGCACCGGCGACGGCCAGCACCGAGATCACCCGGTAGTGCATGGTCCAGGGCCCCGGCAGATCGCCCCAGCCGCGCTGGAACATACCCAACAGAAGCCGGAACCCGCCTACAAATCCGCTCAACCCAGGCAAGCCGATGCTGGAAAATGTCATCACGAGCATGAAGAAGGGCAGGATGGGCATTTGTTGGGCCAGGCCGCCGAGTTGGTTGATCTGGCGGGTGTGGTAGCGTTGGTAGAGCATTCCGACCAGGGCGAACAGTCCACCGGTCGACAGCCCGTGGTTGATCATCTGCAGCACGCCGCCCTGCATCCCCAGCCGGTTCAGGGCGAAGATACCCAACATGCAGAATCCCATGTAACTGACGCTCGAATAGGCGATCAGCCGTTTTATATCGGATTGGGCCAGCGCGACCAGCGCACCGTACATAATCCCAATCGCCGAGAGCCACAAGAGCCAGGGCATGAAGACGACGGTTGCCTCCGGTAGCATGGGCAGGCAGAAGCGGACGAATCCGTAGGCGCCGATCTTCAAAAGTACGCCTGCCAGGAGCACGCTGCCGGCCGCGGGCGCCTCGACGTGGGCAAGCGGTAGCCAGGTGTGCAGCGGCACCAGTGGCACCTTGACGGCCAGCCCGGCAAACAGGGCCAAAAATATCCAGATCTGCACCTTCGGATCGATCGGCCGGATTTCCAGGTTGGTCGTCAGTTGCGGGATCGAGAAGGTCATCTGGCCGATGGGGCAGTGGTGATAATCCCAAAGCACGATGGCCAGAAGTCCCAGCAGCGTCAGCACGCTGCCGGCCAATGTGAAAAGGAAGAACTTGATCGCCGCATGACGCCGCCGCTCGCTTCCCCAAATGCCGATCAGAAAAAACAAGGGAATCAGCGTGAACTCGAAGAAGATGTAGAACAGGATGATATCGCGAGCGGCAAACACTCCCAACATGCCGGTTTCCAGGATCAACAGCAACCGATAGTAGGCAGTCGCCTGCCGGTCGATTGCCTCCCAACTGATCAGCACGGCCACGACCGTCAACAGGGCGGTCAGGCCGAACAGCCAAAGGCTCAGGCCGTCCAGGCCAAGGCTAAAGCGGATATCGGCCGGCGCGTCGGCCCTGTCTAACCAGGAGATGTCAACGACGGCGAACTCCTCGGTCCCGCCCGTGTAGTTGGCGATCAGCACGGCGGCAAGCCCCAACACGAAGAGTGTCGTAACCAGCGCGCTTTGGCGGACCCGCTGTCGCGACCCGTAGGCCAGAATCGCCCCGAGCACCGGCAAGACCACTGCCGCCAGAAGACAGAATGTCAGCAACCAGGTTGGCATGTTGTTTATGAGCCGGGTCGTGTCGGCCCGGAATTTCGGTTGCGAAGCCGCAAGCGGCTAGAATAACAGATATGGCCGGAATGATGATCAGTAGTGTATTGATCAAGCACGGCTTCCTCCGCGCAAAAAGGTGCCCTTCGTAGGCGGGGCAGGGACCTACGAAGGGCGATTTGGTGAGGGAAACCCCTCACACATCTTCAATTATCGTCTGGAGTCTGGAGAACCTCAACCCCTCTTCCGGGCAAAATTGCTGGCTTTCACATTTTTTCAATCGAAGGTGCCGCAAGACCCCCCAACGTGTGGTTGATCCGAACCCATTTAACCAATTTGTTGCGGTGTTACAATATACCCAGCACGGGCGAGATTTGCGGTTTTCGGGGACAGAGCTTTCAGCAATCAGCAATCAGCAATCAGCAATCAGCTTTCAGCTTTCAGCTTTCAGCAGTCAGTTTTGAGTCGGAAACGTCTCCAGGTGGTGGAAGCTGATAGCTGATAGCTGATAAAGGAACGACACTCATGCCGCTGGATCTGATCGAAACACTCAGCCAATTGGTGGCCATCCCAAGTGTGAATCCGATGGGCGGCTCAGCGGCTGGGGCTCGGTTCGGCGAGGCGCGATTGACTGAATACCTCGAAACACTCTTCGATCGAGTGGGACTGAACCACCAACGGCAGCAGGTGACGCCCGGCCGGGAGAATATCATCGCTCGCCTCGACGGCGACCGATCGGCAACCGACGGAGGACGGTTGGTTCTGCTGGATGCTCATCAGGACACGGTCCCGGTGGCAGGCATGACTATAGACCCCTGGACACCGACCATACGCGATGGTCGACTTTACGGGCGGGGATCCTGCGATACCAAGGGTGGCATGGCGGCCATGCTATGGGCGATTGCCCGACTCGCCGAGGAGCGACCGCCGAGAATGCCCACCGTGGTCATGACTTGTCCGGTCGACGAGGAGTACGGATTTACGGGCGTTCAAGCGCTGTCCGAGTTGTGGCAGGGAGATTCCGAGCGGATCATTCCTCGCAAACCCGACGCTGTCATCGTTGCCGAGCCGACCGGTCTCGGCGTGGTTGTGGCGCACAAGGGCGTGGTGCGCTGGCGATGCCATACGCACGGCCGGGCAGCCCACAGCGCCAATCCGGCAGCCGGCGATAACGCCGTTTACAAGATGGCCCGGGTCCTGGAGGCCTTTCAGCGGTACGCCGAGAAAGTGGTTGGCCAGGTGGCCAGTCACGATCTTTGCGGTCCGGCCACTCTAAGCGTGGGGACCATCCGCGGGGGCGACAGCGTCAACACGGTGCCCGACCTGTGTACCATCGAAATCGACCGTCGCCTGCTTCCCAACGAAGACCCGGAAAAGGCGTACCGGCACGCCGTCGATTACTTGTCGCGACAGAAGGAAATCGACTTCCCGGTGGACCACGAGCCGCCGTTCCTGCAGGGGCTAACGCTTTCGGACGAAGATAACGGCGTGTTGGCCGACCGGCTCGCCGCGGTTGTCGAAGAGGTGACGGGCCAATGCCGGCGGGTGGGCGTATCGTACGGGACTCATGCGGCCTTCTTTTCCGCCGCGGGGGTTCCGGCGGTGGTATTCGGTCCCGGCTCGATCGAAAACGCCCATACCGACGACGAATCGCTCCCGCTGGACGAACTCGAGCAGGCCGCCGAGATCATCTACCGATTCTGCCGCGGCTGAAGCCCGGATAATCCGCATAATCCGTATATTTTCTCAATGCTCCCTAGATGTTGCCCCGATACGAAGATTGAGGCTACGCTCCCTCCGAGCCGCGGTATCCTCACTGCGGGTGACGAGGTGGACACGCGAAGGAAAAATGATCCGAGCCGCAG
>JAUWJC010000611.1 GCA_030607895.1 Pirellulales bacterium | reverse complement strand
CTTCAGCCCGTCGCCCACGTAAACATCCGGCAGATAGACCACGGCGTCTTTTTTCGCCAGGTTCACTTTCTCGGGAACCACCGGCGGGGTGGGCGTTTTGCGCAGCGGAAGCGGCTCCAACAGCGCGTAGCCCGGCGCCTCCTTAACAAGCACCATGTTGTCGAACACATCGACCAGGTAGAGGCCCCAAAGCGACTGTGCGGTCGGCTTGCAGGCCACCAGGAAATGTTTTTCGCCAAGCGGGTATGGGTGGAGGAACTTGGGCCAACTGTTTCTGGTCAGACCGTCGGCGATAATCATTTCGACCTTTTTGCCGTAGCCGGGTATCCGCTGGACGGCCCCGGTTGCCTCGTGCCGGCCCCGGGCCGGGTCGAAAATCACCAACTCACCCATCCGCGGATTGTCGTGATGCCCGCCGATGACCGCCACCACCTTGGTCGGATGATTGGGGATAGGCCGGGCGTAAAACGTCGAGTTGGGCCAGTACGAGTTGCTGCCGTAGTACTCCATCTGCCCGGTGCCGTCCGGGTTCATGTGGAACAGCAGCCGCGTGTTCGAGTGGGGCGTGTCGGTGTACTCCCAGCGGAGATACAGCACCCGGCCGTTGTTCATTACCGTGGGGCGCCAATTGTGCTCCTGGTCGAAGCAGAGTTGGCGGATATTCTTCCCGTCGGCGTCCATCACGTACAAACGAGCCACGTGCGAGCTGCCGTACACGCATGGCACGCCCACAAAATAGGCCGTCGAACTGAAAATGATTTTCCCGTTCGGCAAGTAGCAGGCGTCGTAGCTATCAACGTCGGGCTGCTCGCCGGTAAGCTGGCGCGGACCGCCGCCGTCGGTGCCGATCTCAAAGACTTGCCAGCGGCCGTTCTCGCCGGGCATCGAAAAGAGCATCTTCCGGGCGTCGAAGTGCAGATCGACGTCGCCGACGAAGACATTCTTGGACGGTTTGTACAGCGTGGTGAGTTTGCCGTCCGTATTGACCGGCGAGAGGACGGCTATCTGGTCGTCGTAGCCCGTCTTCTTCAGGCTCGAATTGCTCTGCCAGTTGCGCGGCAGTCCCAGACTGGGCGACTTGTTCCCCCGCTTAATCAACAGCAGCTTGTCGAAATCCAGCAGCGGGTTGGCCAGCAAGGCCTCGCGACGCAGGGCAATCAGGGCGTCCTGGAGATTCTTCACTTCCTCGGCCGGTAGCTGTTTGCCTTGGCTTGCTGCATCCTTGAAGTGCTTGAGTTTCGTTGCCAGAGTATCCAACTGCTTCAAGTACCGCGGCCCTTGGGGATATTTCGTGCCGAAGGTCTCCATCAAATCGGCAATCGCCAACCGCAGGGCGTCGGTGTTCACGTCGGTAGGCGTGTAGAGAGCGAGCACCGGGGCGGGCGGAGGGCTTGCTATTTTTCGCGCGCTCGGCCGATGGAGCTTCCAGCCTTTGGGGAAAGCCACCGCCGAGTCGAACCGCAGGCTGACCACGTGGGGAAAGGCCCCGTTGCGAAAGAGCTTTACCGTGTGCTTGCCCTTGGTAATCGAGAGCTTGCACGTCTCTTCCCACTTCGCCTTGCTGGTCATCCAGCTTCCCGTGGCGGACCGGCAACACTGGCCTTGGGTCTTGCCGTCGAGAAAGAGTTCCACCGGCCGGGCACTGGCGGCCGCGTGGAAAATCTGGAGCGTATACTCGGCGGCAACGGGAAAATCAATGTCGTACTCGATGACCACCGGCGTCCGGCCGCCGTAGGCAACCATCGGCGGGCCGTCCGCCCAACTCGACGTAAACGTTTTGGCGTTACCCCGATTGAAGGCATAGCCGGGAATCAGGATCGACCCGGCCGGCTTGGCAGCCGCCGCAGCCTTCACAGGTGCTTCCGCACGCGCCGGCATGGCCGAAAAGCAGAACAAACCGGCAAGCACAACCAGCCAACAGCCGCCGCTCGGCCTCAATGAACGCCGATTGCTTTTCATGGTTCGCCTCCAATCGCAGGGTGTAGGCAGGCACGACTTCGAGGGATGCCCCGGCTGGCTGAAGTCCATTATAGTATCGTGGGAACCTCGGTGGAACACCGTGCTTGACCGCGGCCAATAAAGCCGCGACCGGTGGTCGGGGACGTGTTTAGCCCGGATTATTCATGGATCGACGCAAGAGCTGCATATTACGGCGTTCGGTAACCAGTCAAAAAACATGTTGTTTTAGGCAAGAT
>JAUWJC010000587.1 GCA_030607895.1 Pirellulales bacterium | reverse complement strand
CCCCGCGCCGGGCTGGCCCCCCCCCCCCGGGGCGGCGCCGACGACTTGCTTGCCCACGGCATTCCGTCCGGTCCGGCGTACCGCGTTCTGCTCGAAAGAGTCCACGATGCCCAGTTGGACGAAGAGATTAGCACGAAGGCCGAGGCGCTGGCCCTGGTCGATAGACTGATCGGCGAAAGCCACGGGTCGTGATTTCTTGGAGAAAGGCAAATGGACAAGAAGCTGAAGAAGAAGATACATACCCTCAACCAGCGAATTCAGAAGCTTCGCCAGCAATTGGCCGGCGCAAGGAAGCAGATGGACGATCAGGCCGAAGTGGCCTTGCTGGAAAAACAAATCGCCGCCGCCGAAGAGGAGGTGGCCAGGTTGAAGGCCTCGAGCCGAAAAAGGGACCAGGTTTAATTTGTGCGAAGCACCCTCCGGGCCGTTCCGGCAAATTAAACCTGGTCCCTTTTTCGGCCCAGTAGTTCGAAAAAAGCCAGGGCGCGGACCGTTATCGCCAGGGGCTTTCGCGGCGGTTCTCTTTGTTGTCCGGTTCGTCTTCGATCCAACGGATGCCCTCGGTCTCTTGCACCTGATCGGGTTCGGTCTCGACGAGGATTCCCCACGGCCCCAGCCCGGCAACCAGGCCGGTCAACTCGGCGAAGTCTTTCCGTTGCCCCAGAACGAAGCTTAGGCCGTAGCCCAACGTGGCGGTTCCCGCCACGCTAAGCGGCAACGGCCAGAACACGCCCAGATGTGTTTTCCAGGGCCAGAGCGAGCAGTCGGATGCAAAACACCCCAGCGTCAACCAGGCGGCTGCCAGGGTGCCCAGCACCAGTGCGGTCAGCACGGCCGGGCCGGTCGCCCGACGCGTGAACATACCCAGCAGGAAGACCGCCAACAGCGGTCCGGCAAAAACATTCAGAAGTGCAATCAGCAGCCCTAAGACGTTGCCCAGTTGCACGACCACCAGCGAAAGCCCGATGATTGCAACGCCGATAACCAACACCAACGGTCGGATCAGGTGGAACTCGTCGGCCTGGTCGAGATCGTCGGGCCGCTTGCTCCGGCGTTCGGCCAACCATCGTTCGGCCCAGCCCAGCCGGCGATGGAAATCCACTGCAAACAGCGTCGCCAGCGAGCCGATTCCCGAATCGACAACCGCCATGGCGGCCGCCACCAGACCGGCCAGGACCACCCCGGCCAGCCCCATCGGTACGTGACGCCGAACGAATCTGGAAAACAACTCGCCGCCGCCGCGACGCAACCGCCGCTCGCCGGTCAACTCGCGAGTGGCTAGCCGATCTATGTTTATCCGGCCGCGGGCGTCGATGATTTCGCCGCTGTCGGTCATCGGCCGATCGGTGTTGGGGGCGAGTATCGCTTTGCGGGCGAGCAGTTCCGGGAGGGTTTCGGCGTCAATGACGGTATTGAGGCCAATCAGCGACCGGCCCGTCTCGCCGTCAACCGCGCTGTTGACAATCCAGTTGGGCCGGAACTCATCCCGCGCGTTGTCGTGATAAACCGCCAGCAGTCCCAGCCCGGCATAGATCAACATGGGCACCAATAGCGATAGCAAGACATAGCCGGTGATGAGCGACCGCTTCATCTGGTGGTCGTCGGCGGCGGCGAGCAACCGTTGTACGGTAGCTTGGTCGGCCACGTAGAAAAAGAGCGGCAAGAGGACCATGCAGGGCAGGGCAGCCCAAATCGACCACCTGGCCGACCAGTCCCACGAGGTATTGACGATGGTGTTCCGGTCGAGCCGGTCGGCCACTTCCCAGATACGTGCCGGGCTCTCAAGACTGGACCAAACGGCGACAATCACCAACAGCAAGCCGGCCACCATCAGGGCAAGTTGGAGGACGTCGGTCCGCACGGCCGCCCGGATGCCGCCCAGGTAAGTGTACAACGTGGTAATTCCGCCGCCGGCCAAGAGAATCGTCAGCGTGGCCGCATTCAGCCCGGCGCCGGGAAACAGCACCGCGCACGGCAAGGCCAGCACGCCGGCCAGCCACGGCAACTGCCACAGGAAAAACAGGCCGCTGGCGGCAGTTCGCGTGGGCAGGTCGAAGCGGAGTTCGAGATATTCGTAGACCGATTCCAGCTCGAGGCCAAAACACAAAGGCACAACGCACCAGAACACGATGGGCAAGGTCACCCAAAGCATCATCGGCACCAACAACAGCTTCAGCCCGGCCGTGTAGGATTCCATTGGAACTGCACAGTAGTAGATGGCCGCCGCCGAACCAACCGCCAGGCTCAGCCCGAGCGGCCAGGACCGCATCGTTCGATTGGCCAGTAGGAACCCATCGCTGGTCTGCCGCGTGCGACCGCCCCACACCCCACCGGCCAGCATGGCCAACAGGCAGAGGCCGAATACCGAGAAGTCGATGAAGGTGAACGATCCGGACATGGGCCGATCCTTGGGCAGTCGGGCAACAGGCCGTCAGGGTAGACGTCCGTCCGGCGGCAGTCAATGAAGGGTCGGCGACGCAGCGCCGGCGAACACAAGCCGAAGGCAGGACGAATCAAGTATGGTGTTCTTGGAATTCTCCATGTACGTCCGCCGGCAAGTG